>JAITDJ010000131.1 GCA_031282635.1 Clostridiales bacterium | reverse complement strand
CGGGTGATCTAATCACCAAGCGTGATATTACGGATGTGCGGGATGTAGTAAGAGCTTACGCGCTTCTGATTCTTAAAGGACGCCGCGGGGGTATTTATAATGTGGGCAGCGGGAAAGCGATCGCGATAAAAGACGTTTTGGACGTCATTTGTTCCAAATCCACGGCGGCGTTTAATATCGCGAGGGATCCCAGCCGTATCCGCCCGTCGGATACGCCGGCGGCGGAAGCGGATATAAGCCGCTTGAGGCGGGAAACAGGATGGACTCCTGAAATACGCCTTGAAACAAGTATAACGGATGTATTGGAATATTGGCGCGAAAAAATAAAACATACAGTTAAAGGCAACTGATACTATGAATATACTTAAAGAAATCTACGGTTACCGGGAAATGATTTTTACCTTAGTCAGGAAAGATTTAAGGGGCAGGTATTTAGGTACGGCGTTAGGGTTTCTTTGGACGTTTGTCAATCCGCTGCTCCAGCTTCTGGTTTACAATATTGTATTTTCATTTGTAATGCCTTCGGGTATTGATAAGTATTATCTGTTTTTATTTGTCGCTCTTATTCCCTGGATTTTCATGAGTTCATGCTTAACCGGCGGGTCTACGGCCATTGTGGGGGATTCGTCGCTGGTCACAAAAATATATTTTCCGCGCGAGGTATTGCCGATTGCTTATGTGACCAGTTGTTTTGTCAATATGCTGCTGTGCTTTATCGTTGTGTTTATAATTGTATTCATTTCCGGCATTCCGGTTAATTTTTTCGTTTGGCTCTATTTGCCGCTGGTTATGGCTGTCGAGTATATTATCGGGTTGGGCGTCGCCTTTATTTCTTCGGCCATTACAGTGTATTTTCGCGATTTACAGCATATATTAGGTATTGTCGCTATGGCGTGGCAGTTTTTAAGCCCTGTTCTTTATTCCATAGATTTGGTTCCGGAAGAGGCGCGGCGTGTTTTCATGTTAAACCCCATGACGCCGGTTATTACCGCTTATCGGGATATTTTGTACAGCGCGCGCGCGCCGACAATGGGGACATTAACTATGGCGTTTTGCTTCGGGGCTGTAATGATTGTTTTCGGCTTTCTGCTTTTCGGCCGTTTGAAACGCGGGTTCGCAGAAGAGTTATAGAATGAGTACATCTATGTTGAATCGTGGAACTGCGGAGGAATTTCGGCCTATGATAGTCCGTGTTGATAACGTACACAAAAAATTTAAGCTATACTGCGATAAGGGCTCCAGTCTAAAAGAGAGACTGTTGTTTAAGAAGAGGTACGGCTACAGCGAACACCATGTGCTTAAAGGAATCAGCTTTCACGCGGAACGCGGGGAGTCTATCGGGCTTATAGGTGAGAACGGCTGCGGTAAGAGTACCCTGCTTAAGCTGATGACGCGCATTATGTACCCGGACAGCGGCAATATAGAAATAGACGGCCGGGTTTCAAGCCTTATTGAATTAGGAGCGGGTTTTCATCCGCATATGAGCGGACGGGAGAATATTTATACCAACGCCGCGATTTTTGGACTTAGCAGGGCTGAGATAAATAAACGGATTAAGGATATTATTGATTTTTCCGAATTAGGCGAGTATATCGACAGTCCCGTAAGGACGTATTCTTCGGGAATGTATATGCGGCTGGCGTTTTCCGTAGCGATTAACGTGGACGCGGACGTACTGTTGATTGATGAGATATTAGCTGTCGGCGACGCCAATTTTCAGACGAAGTGCTTTGAAAGGCTGATGGATCTGAAGACCGCCGGGGTTACCAGCGTTATCGTTACGCATGATATGGGAACTATTGAGAAGTTTTGCACGCAGGCGCTGTGGATTAATGACGGAAGGGTCGCTGCGAATGGCGAACCGGCGGAGGTTGTAGGGCGTTATTTGGCTTGTATGAGTGATAAACATCATATACAAACTGTTAATAAGGATAAATCGGAGACTGTTCCCGTACCTTTAAAGTATGATGCAAATAGCGCTCAAGCGATAAATGAACGAATAGATACTATTTTAGAACGTATGGCTGGTGATGATGTCACAACTAACGCAATTGCGTCACGCTTAGAGGTCGTTGCTAACAGCGCCGAGTATGAGACCAAACGAATCAATGCCATTTTAGAACGTATGTCAGACGATGATAAAACTATTAACGTTGTTGCTAAAGGGCAGGAGTTATTGGCAAGTAAAATTAATCAAATCGAATCTACAAATTCGATATTTAATACACATATTTTAAAAACAGAATGTTTCTTCAACAATTTAGAAGTATCAGGTATCAATTTAGATCGTCCTTTTAATATGCTTAATAAAAAAACATACGCGCAAGCTGGCGAGGATAGTATCTTAGCATATGTCGCTGCTGTCTTAGGCATTCCTTTTGGCGAATGCAATTACATTGATATAGGCGCTAATAGACCTAAAGAAATGAGCAATACATTCTTTTTTTATTCGCACGGCGCTCGTGGAATACTGGTTGAGGCAGATCCTAGACTAATTCCTGGATTGCGTTTTTATCGCAGTGAAGATGTAATATTAAACCGATGTATAGCTTCATCATCGGGTAAGAAAAAACAATTCAATTTATTAAATATAGAAGGAATTTCCACAGCGGGCGATATAGAAAATTTAATAAAAGAAAATGAGGCGGTTAAGCTGGTTGAGCGTATTGAGGTTGAAACAATTTCTTTTAATGAGATTGTGGAAACATATATGCCGGAAGCTCCAGTGCTGCTGACTATAGATGTTGAGGGTATGGATTTTAAAGTATTGCAATCAATTAACTGGACATCCTATAGGCCTTTAATACTAATTGTGGAAACAATACCATATTCAATGGATCTTCTTGTTGAGAGCAAAGAATTTGAGATCATTGAATATATGAATAATCAGGGATACTGTGAGTACGCGTTTACAGGGATTAATTCGATATTTCTTGACAAAAACAGGGTAAAAGAGTTAAATATAAAACGAAGAAATAAATGATGTAACATTTAAATGATGTAACATTTACTTGTATTCTAATAATAAGTTACTTCCATCAGGGGTGTTAAAATCATATGGCGGATAATATAGTAATCGACATCGAAAAAATAATGGATGAAATACGCGCCGATATAGCGGCAAAGGGTTTTAACGAAGATCTACCTGATTTTGCGGATATTAGTGTAAAATATGAGCCGCCGCCAAAATTTGATATAGCCAAACTTGAATCCGTAATAGCCCGTTTAGGCGTAAGTTGGAACATCCAGCCATATCACGAGATCCGATCCAGGCCAGGGGTTCTAGGCGGTATTATTATTTTTATAAGGCGAATTATTAGAAGATGTATCACATTCCATACAACGCCGATAGTTTCAGAACAAGATGAGGTTAATTTGTTGATTTTAGAGGCGTTAGTTCAGTTAAGGGATTTTGTGAAAGACCAATCCAAGGCGGAAGATTAAGTTTATGAGAAGGAACGTCATATGAAGATTGTACAGCTGCTTTCAAGTGTTTCTTACGGTGACGCTGTAGGAAATTATACCTTAGCTATTCGTGAAATTATTAAGTCTATGGGTATACAGACAGAAATATATGCCGAAAACATTGATATAAAGCTGAAACGGGAACGAATAAGAAATATTGTT
>JAITDJ010000085.1 GCA_031282635.1 Clostridiales bacterium | reverse complement strand
GGCAGACTTGCTGAGTATAAGTATTACAATATGGACGCGGTTATTGAACGGGCAATGGAACTTGCATCGCAAATATCTTTTAAAAATATATCAAGTTTTGCGCCATTGTTTCGCCAAATAGTCATGTACGGGATGATTGGTTCTTTTTCCGCCGGATTAGACAGTGTGGCGTTCATTGGTTTGCGCGCTATCAAGGTTAATCTGTTCGCGGCAAACTTTGCCGGTATTAATTTAGGTATTCTGTCAAGTTTTTTGCTGAACACTTTTCTTAACTTCAGGGTAAAAGATAAAATCAAAATGCGTATGATGAAGTTTTATACGGTCGGCTATGCCGGACTTTTTCTTTCTATGATTGTCATGCATATTGGGGCGAATATTTTCGGAATAAAGGAATTGCTTGTAAAGATTACTTCAATATTTATCGTGGCCGCTTTCCAGTTCATCCTGAACAAACTTTTTACATTTAAAATAAATAGGAGAAACGATGGATAAATTGTATATTGTTATACCAGCGTACAACGAGGAATATAATATTGCCGCTGTTGTGCGGGAATGGCATAGCGTCACGGTAAAAACAGGCGCGGACAGCAGATTAGTTGTGATTGATGACGGCAGCAAGGACAACACGCTAAGAATTTTACAGGAATTAGCATTGGAGCTGCCGCAGCTTATTCCGCTTACCAAACCGAATGGCGGACACGGCGCGACAATTCTGTATGGCTATCGTTACGCGCTCGATCAGAGCGCGGATTTTGTTTTTCAAACCGACGCCGATGGTCAAACCGTTCCGGATGAATTCTGGGCTTTCTGGGAAAAACGCGCGGACTTTGCGGCAATAATTGGCTGGCGGAAATATCGGGAGGACGGGTTTTCGCGCGTTTTGGTGACGAAAATAGTAAAATTGGTGTTGTTTTTTGTTTTTGGGATAATAGTGACCGACGCGAATACCCCGTTCAGACTCATTTGCTCATCCACGCTCAAAAAACATATAGCGAGGATACCTGAAAACTTCAATTTAAGCAACATTATGCTTTCCGTCTGTCTTGTGAAATTTAATGAGAATATTACTTTTATACCGATAACTTTCCGTCCACGGCAAGGCGGTGTCAATTCAATTAATTTTGTAAAAATTTGTAAAATCGGCGTAAAAGCGATCAAGGATTTTATTCGGTTAAGGAAGGAATTAAAAGCATGAAAAACGGTTGTATTCGTAAAGTATTATTGGTGGCAATATTGGCTATTCTGCTTGGCGCGTGTTCTCTTTTCATTTCTCAGATACGCGGCATTATTATTGATTTTGGTTCTGTGGTTGCGCACAAGACGTTAAACGCTCCCGTTTGGCACGAAAGATTTATCAAATGGGCCATTCAAATCATCGTTGTATACATTGTTTTTGTTGCGGTTTTATTGCTGTCGCCTGTTCTTAAGATATCTAAAGCCTTATGTGTCTCGTCAGTAGCGGTAATAGCCGTGTTAGGCGTTTACTTTTATCATAACATTTCATATCCAAACTTTTGGTTTGATGAAAGCGGCCAGTTCTGGATGGCAAAGGGCTTGAACCACTTCTCAACGCCGTTTTCCGATACGGGAACCTTGAGAGACGTAATAACCAATAACGCTTCACATAATCTCGATCCGGGCGGATTCACGGTTTTGCTTCATTTTATAACGTTTTTGGGGAACACTCCGTTTATCTTGCGCTTCCTGCCGTTTGCTTTTTTCCTTCTTTCATTCATCTTTATTGGAAAAATTGTATATTTCTGGAACTCGCGCAAAATCATCAGTTTATTTTGCGGTTTTATTTTGTTTTTATCTCCTCTGGTTATGTATTATACGTTTGAATTACGGGCGTATAGCATGGAAATGTTTTCGACCATTTTTGCGTTATGGCTAACCTATAAACGGCAGATTATTTACGCGTGCAGGAGAAACGCGCTGATCTGCGGAATAGTTCTTGCAATAGGCTTCTCGTCAAGATACAGCGCCGTATTTGCCGCCATGCCTTTGTTTGTTTTTATTGCCTGCGATATTTTTACGCGAAAAACAAAGCTGAAAAATACATGGGCGCAGCTTACATTGTTAAGCGTGCCGATTGTAATAACGTTTGCGTGTATATACTTTCTTACGTTACGCTATCAAAACCCGACAGGAACACCGCCGCTCTATGTACAGGATCTGATATTTAAATATGCCGGACTGCGAAGTGTTTCCGGAAAAACAAAAATCTTAATACCCTATTTGCTGGTGTTGATTTTATTCTGTTTTTATCGTAAAAGAGCCTGGTTCAAGCCATACAATACATTCGTAATATTCATGTTTATACAGAACATAATTTTTATTGTTTTATCAATAACGGGAAAATACCCGTGGGGATTAACTTCCCGGTGGGATATTTCGACGCACACTCTTTTTATTGTCTCAATAATTCCGTTATGTTTCATAATTGTATCGAAGATAAAGGGTATTAATACCGCAGGGCAAGCGGAGCACCCTAACGGGGAGCCCGTGCACCCGCCGCTTGCGGCGGCTTCCGCGGCAAGCGGCGGGGTATTAAACCATAGACTCTTGGAGCCTCCGGTTCCTCACTCGCTCAATCAGACAAGTGCAAGCGCGGTCGCGATTTCGCTCCGTTCGTCAATAATGTTTTTTATTTCTCAGGCTCAAAACATCCTTTTTGTATTTATCGTGTTAATTCTGGTTACCGACGGCTTGAATTTCCGTTATCATGAAAACGATTCTGCTGTGGAAAACCTTAAATCCGTATCCCTTAACGCGAATACAAAAATACTGATAAATTACAACGCAAGTCCGACTGTCAGATACTTATTTGAATATGGAGAATTCAAAGACGAAAATAAACTATACCCCGCTTCATTCGCGCTGTTCAAAGATGACGGCTTCATATACGATTTTTACAACAACAAAATAGGGCAGGTCAATCAGGAAATAGACAATTACGATTTTGTTGTTCTTTCACATTATTATAACACGCATCTGGAATTTATAGAGTCTCAGACAAATTGGGAAAATTGTACCGTTCAAACTCCCGGATATATATTCAGGAAGAAGAATTCGCTAAAATGATCCGCCTGACACATTAGGCTTATCCAACAACCCGGCCGATTGTCGCGGACGAAAACCCGCTTCACGTCTTGCGGTTTTGGGGCTTCAAAACCCTCCGCTCGAACCGGAGCCCAAGCCGTACAAAACCATGTTTGTGAGTGGAAGTTGGGCAAACAAAATTTGGGGTCAAGCGCAGGATAAACGCATAGAAATTCCCAATCCTTGCGCGGAGTGATATACTCTCTACATGGAGGGCATTATGTCCAAAAAGAGCGCACAGATTATCGAAATCAGGGAGATGGGGGAAAAGCCGGCCTCATCATTATCGAGCAGGCGGCAAGACGAGTCGGGGAAGCCAGCGGAACAAAACGGACCGGGGCTTGTGCCTGTCTGAAGTGGCGGCGGAAGAGAATACGAACGAGATACCCGCGGTGAGGGATTTGCCGGACATGACGGAGGTGAATGACCACGTGGTGATGCGGGATGCCCTGAACACGCAAACAGAGACCGCCGCCCAGGTTATAAGGAAGAGCGGGGCGTGCGGGTATCGGGTGTGTCCGGCGGACCCTTGAAAACCG
>JAITDJ010000045.1 GCA_031282635.1 Clostridiales bacterium | reverse complement strand
AAAAAAAGCTGCAAAACAAAATAGGCGTCATAACATTCAGGGTGTTTGCCGCGCTGGTTCTGGTGGGTGGTTTTGCCGCCGCGGGCGCGGGCGTGGGGCTATATATGGGCGTTATAAAGAACGCCCCGGTGGTGAACGTCTCAATTAGGCCCGATATATACACGTCCATTATCTATGACAGCACGGGCGTCACGGAACTCGATCGGCTTAAAGGCGAAGAAAACCGTGTTTATATCGCTTCGGAAAAAATACCGTCAAACTTAAAAAACGCCTTTGTAGCCATTGAGGACGAACGGTTTTACCAGCATGACGGCATAGATGTGCAGGGTATTATCCGCGCTGGTGTCACGATGGTTGAAACCAGGTTCGGGCGTACGGAAGGCGCCAGCACCATCACTCAGCAGCTGATTAAGAATAATGTAAATAAACTGTCAAGCAACACTGTTGTTACCAAATTGCAGGAACAATTCATGGCCGTGCAGTTTGAGAAAGAACTTGAAAAGCAGGAAAATTACAAAACTAAAGCCAGGGCCAAAGATCATATCCTGGAGGTGTACCTTAACACCATAAACCTGGGGCACGGGTACTACGGCGTACAGACGGCCGCCAAGAATTATTTCAACAAAGAAGTTATGGATCTGTCGCTGTCGGAATGCGCGGTTATAGCCGCTATTACTCAAAACCCGTCAAAATATACGCCGGATAATAAGCCTGAGGAGAATCGGAAACGTCAGTTACTGGTTTTGGATAAGATGCTGGAACTTAATATGATAACCGGGGAGGAACACAGCGCGGCCAAGGATGACAACGTATATGAGCGTGTTTCCGGGAACGAGATAATTATTGAGGAAAGTACGTCGGTTCACAGTTATTTCATAGACGCGTTGGTATCACAGTTACTTTCTGATATTCAAACCACGACGAAACTCGGGGCTATTGAGGCGTCCAATCTTATTTATAACGGCGGCCTCAAAATTTACGCGACACAGGATGAAAGAATCCAAAAGATTGTTGACAGCGCGATGCTGGTTGACAGTTATTACCCCCCCGAACTGCTGGAATATGAGATCCAATACCTTATTACCGTGACTAATTCTATTACAGGCAAGGAAACCAATTATTCGGAGACGGCCGTAATTAAGTCGTCTGAAGACGCGGCCGCTCAATTCGAGGAGTGGCGGAAGAAATATGTTGAATCGACCAATGAGAAATATACCGAGCGTAAGTTTATAATCCCGCAGCCTCAGGTGGGCATGACTGTCATCGATTATCACACCGGCCAGGTAAAGGCCATTGCCGGCGGTCGCGGCGGCAAGACGGATAACCGCATGTTTAACCGCGCGGTGGACGCCGTACGCCAGCCGGGTTCGGTATTCAAAATATTGGCCAGTTACGCCCCGGGCATAGAGTTGGGCAAGATCGGCCCGTCCTCCATAATAGTGGACGAACCGTTTTCCTATAACGGCCATCAGTTTCATAACTGGTGGGGCGAGACATATAAAGGGCCTCAAACCGTACGCGCCGGCATAGAGCAATCCATGAATATACTGGCCGTCAAGAATATGGTGGAAAACGTCGGCATAGAGGACGCGTTTAAAATTCTGCAAAGGTTTCATTTCGCCAAAGTGATAGAGGGAGAAGATATTAACGGCGAGTATAAAACCGATAAGACGGCCTCAGCGGCCTTGGGCGGCTTAACATACGGCGTAACGCCGCTGGAGATGACCGCGGCTTTCGGCGCTATCGCCAATGACGGATTCTATAACAAGCCCGTCTTTTATACCAAAGTATTAGATCACGATGATATCGTTATTATTGACAACGAGCCCAAACCGGAGGAAATTTTGAAAAAAAGCACGGCCTATATTCTGACGGATATGATGCGCGGCGTTATTACGTCTTCCAATGGCACGGGGCGCACTGCGAAGTTTAAAACAATCGACATGCCTATCGCCGGCAAAACAGGAACCACAACCGACTCCAAAGATTTAACCTTCGCTGCCTATACACCCTATTACGCGGCCGGTATCTGGACCGGTTATGATCAGCCTAAGGAAATGGATACCCCCAACCAGCATTTTCATCTGGATATATGGCGCGACGTAATGGAAGAAATCCATAAGGATTTGGAATACAAGGATTTTGAAAAACCGGGTAATGTGGATATGATTTATATCTGTCAAGATTCCGGCCTGCTGGCGACGGATTTCTGCTGGAACGACGCCCGCGGCAGCAGGGTGGTGGAAACGCCGGCGCTGGCAGGCAACAGCCCCGCCGACTACTGCAATCTGCATGGCGCGGTAACTGTGGATACCTCGACCGGCAGGAAGGCGAGTCCGTACTGCCCGCCGCATCTCACGAAAACCATTGTCGGCATCGTGGTAAAGGATGAGTATGTGACGGATTACAGCTATCAGATTCCTTCGTCCGTGTACAATGGGCCGGTATGCGGCGTGCATGGCGCGTCGTCGGAAGAATACCCGGGGGTTTCGACTGAAACGCCGCGGAACAGCGCGGAGGGGCCGGACACGGAAACGCCGCTGATACCGCCGGAGTTTCAGAATACGGAACAGTTGGTTCCGCCGGATCAGAGCGTATCGGAACAGCCTGTTACGGATGCGCCCATTGAGAGCGCGCCGCCATCCGTCGAAACGCCGACGGAATGGATAGAGCCCTCCGCCAATCCGCCATGGGATATCATCGAACCCATAGAGGATCACAACTATCCGGTGGTCGACGAACCTCTGTCAATTGACGATTTTATTCCATAAATATAACCGGCGGCTTATTCTCGTTAAAACAGCCTGCGGTCGCCGGGTTTCGGCTTGAGACGGTCGAATAGAGCCTTTTTGAGCAGCCGCTTGGTTGGTTTGGCGGGTTTGGGCGTTCCAAACGATGGTTCATTTGTAAAAATTCGGTAATATATTCCGGATCCTTTTAATTGATTCGGCCTTATCTGTTGTGATATAAAATTTTTGAAGCATTGCGGGTGTCGCGTGTCCTATAACATATTGTAAAGAACGTATGTCAACGCCGGAATAATAACCACGGGTTGCGTATGTGTGTCTGAATCTATGAGGGTTTACCGGAAAATTGAACATTTGCTGAATAGGTTTATAAAAATGGTCAAATGAGTTATCCCCCATAAGATTGCCGAGTGTGTTTGGAAATACCCAGTCAGAGAAGCCCTTATCACTCTGATATGATCGAAGTATGTGGATCAGCCGTTCTCCTATTGGGATATCCCTCAAGGAAGCGGCTGTTTTTGTTTTATTCTCATGTCCCCTATTAGATTGCCGAAGCACATGAATTAGTTTTTGCTTGTAATCAATGTCACTGAAACGTAAGCCTAAAATCTCACCTTTTCGCATTCCCGTCCACAACAATACATTTACAAAGGCATGATGTTTTATTGATGGATATTCTGCGTTCATAAGCTGGTTTATTTCATCCCGGCTGAAAGGCTGAACATCCGGGCTGACATATGAATGCGCTTGGACCGCGTAAGATGTACAAGGGTTGAAGTCTGTAATTCGGTTATTGATGGCTGAATTGAATATTTGCCGTAATAATTGTAAACACGTTCGCTGTGTGGCGGGTATGTGGTCTAAAAGGTTACTGAATGTTATTATATCCATTTCCTCAATTTCACAAATATTCATATATCCAAAATATGGGATAATATGCCGGTTCAGCATAGTCTTATAGCTTGTTTTTGTATTTGGCGCTCTGCGTTTCTTATACGTTTCTAACCAATGCCTCGCGAAATCCCCGAATAATTTATTTTTGCCTTCCTCCTTTACATTTTTTGACTCCTTTACGTCATTTTTCGGCGATAAATCCTTTTGAGTTTTGTCACAGCAAGTGCCATTTAACAGCCTGGCTTTGTCCATATCTCCCTCCGTCCGCCTAATTTGGAGATGTATCAGGTATAAGCCGCTAACATAGGTACACTCCAATAGTTTTATCGGACTGGCGAGGCTTGAGCAACAGCTTGAGAATAAGTACATATTAAACACAACGCAAATAAGAGACAACGCCGGCGCGCTGATAACCCCGGGGCAGCCGGGGTGGGTATATCTGCCCGCAGTGCAGTACAACTGGGCAAGTATCCGCGACGCGG
>JAITDJ010000040.1 GCA_031282635.1 Clostridiales bacterium | reverse complement strand
GTGGTTTGTCAAATGAATAAACGGCCGCTGATAAAAAAAATTGATATAATAATTATACTATCCGCGCTGGTTTTAACCTCGGCCGGCTTCGTGTACGGCCGCGGCCGGATTCAAACCGGCGGCAACGTGGTCTGTGAACTGTATGTGGACGGCGCGCGGTCACTTATCGATCTGTCAAGAGACGGAGACGTTGCGGTACCCGGCCGTGACGCGGTTCTGACGGTCAGAGAGGGTCAGATAGCGTTTACGCAGTCAAACTGCCCGGATAAAATCTGTATAAAAAGCGGATATCTTTCACATGCGGGGCAGACCGCGGTCTGCCTGCCCAATAGGGTATCTATTAAGATAACGTCATGGAAAGCGGATGCAGAAGCCCCGGACATGGTCGCGTGGTAACAATTCACGATTGTCTATGAGGGGATATATCCGCGGAGCTTACAGGTGGTGACAGTATCAGTAAAGTCAAAGATACAGCAATACTCGGGGTAATGCTTTCGGTTACGTTTGCGCTTTCATCATTGGAGCGGATACTGCCGCCGCTGCCGTTTATGCCGCCGGGCGCGCGCGTTGGCCTGGCTAATGTGGCGGTTATGTACACGGTGTTTTTTATAGGGGCGAAAGATGCTTTCGCGTTGAATATCCTCAAATCCGCGCTTATCTCCCTGTCAAGGGGTCCCATAGCCGGCGCCTTAAGCCTGTCAGGCGGCGTGTTGTCGGTCTGCGCGCTCGCGTTCTTGGTAAAAATCTTTGGCAATAAGGTTTCCGTGGTTATGATCAGCGTTGCCGGCGCTATGGCGCACAATTTAGGGCAGCTTATAGTATTTGCGCTGATTATGGGGTTGCCGCCCGCCTTATACTATTTGCCGGCGTTAATGGCCGTCAGCATTTTTTTTGGCATTATTACCGGTATTACGCTTAATTTGATTCTGCCTGTTATAAAAAGGGGAGGATACTAACTGAGAAAATTTATGCGGTCGTTGAGGTATGCTCAGCGGCCTTCGTTTTATGCGCGCGGCCTCATGGCGCCTGTGACGGGTAAAAGGCGTTATTTCCGCTCAATCACGTGTTCCCTGGCGCTTATAATCATCTGTTCGTCATGCGATGGAAATCCGATGAAATATACCGCCGAATTTGAGGGCTTATTCGATACGCACGCGGAGATTGTGGGTTATGCGTCCAGCCAAAGTGAATTTACGAAATACTCTAAAACAATTTACGATGAAATGAGTGAATATTCTCGATTGTTTGACATCTACAATAATTATGACGGTATAAATAACCTGAAAACCGTAAACGATAACGCCGGTATCGCCCCTGTGGCCGTAGATGAGAAAATAATCTCGTTCCTGATATTTTGCGTTGAAAACTACGCTGTCGCGGAATATAAAGTCAATATCGCGATGGGGTCGGTGCTGTCTATTTGGCATGATTACCGCGAACGCGGCGTTGTGGATCCCAAGGCGGCTGAATTGCCCGGCATTGCCGAACTTGAGGCGGCCGCCTTGAATATTGATATAAAAAATCTTATTATAGATAAAGATGCGGGAACGGTATTTTTAAAGAATAAAGGCATGTCATTGGATGTGGGCGCCATCGCCAAAGGCTACGCCCTCGAACTCGCGGTGAAAGACGCTCAAGCCATGGGCATGATGTCAGCGATTATCAATATGGGCGGCAATATTGTCGCTGTGGGTAAACCGTTGGACGGCGTCAGACAGCGTTGGGGAGTCGGCGTTCAGAACCCCGATCTGATTGTTTCCCGCACGCGCGGGGATGATCCTATATTGGACACAGTTTTCGTCAACGACCGCGCGGTGGTCTCCAGCGGCGATTATCAACGCTATTATATTGTGGACGGAGTGCGATATAATCATATTATAGACCCGGAAACGCTTATGCCGGCTGGGAGATACGCGTCAGTAACGGTTATTCACGGCGATTCGGGTATAGCGGACTATATTTCGACCGCGCTGTTTATCGCGGATGAATCCAAAGGCCGCGCTATATGCAAAAAAAATGGCGCTGAGGCGTTATGGGTTTACCATAATGGCAAGATCAGTTTCACAGACGGATATAAAGATTTATCAAAAGTTTATGGGGGCTATTCCTCAATAGACGGTTGACTGCCTGCGGCGGTTTCTGTCGCCACGGTGAAAATTTGCGCGTCTGCAGGCCGGTCATGACTTTATGCTTTTTGAAAAGTCGAAAAACGCGGTTGACTGTTTCACATCCGAGTCATATACTCATATTAAATGAGGAAGGAAGAGAAGAAGGGAGCCACTATGAATACCTTTTGGGTTAAAGCGTGTTTTACCGCAGAGTCGGCGGCATATAAGTTCAGCGTGCGTACGGACGCGGCTTGGCATAAAGCCATGCTGAACAAGCGGATCCTGGAACGGCGCGCGGATATATCAAAGAGCTATAAAACTCTGGCGCGGCGTTATTACGAAATGTGGGCGGCGGAAAAAGTGGACTTTGACGAAATCGACACTATATGCCAGAGCATATTGGATAAAGAGAATCAAATAAACGCGATAAAACTGGAAATCCACGAATTATCGCGGAATGGGCAGGTCAAGATTGATACTTGGGAGGGACGGAAGAAAAGGGAAAAGCCCGTGCTTTACAATGTAGTTAAACGTGAGCCGGAGCTGCGGAGCGACGATGTCTGCGAACCGGAACTGAACGTAGAAACCAGTGGATTTTCGGAAACTGAAGCTCTGGATACACACCCTGAAAACGCGATGAATAACAGGGAGCATATAAAGGTCGAGTAAAATTTTAATTTTTAGATTTAATTGTTTTAATTGCTTTTAAAGAAGGAGGCCGTCTATGGCCGAAGAGTCGAAACATTCGGGCAGACGGCCGGATAAGCCTTTAGCTAAACCGGTAAGGCTGTTTCCGTCAACAGAGGAATGCACGGATGAAACTGCGTTGATTATCGATCCGGAAGGCCCCCGGCGCCCGCAGACGCGAAAATTGCTGTCGATTATTTCTATCGGGATAGTCTTTGTCATATGCGTATATTTGCTGCGGTTCCCGCTTAGCGGACTGTTCTCATCCAAGCTGTACATCACATTAGCCACCGGTAATACGGTAAAATCACTTATTCGTGAGATTATGACGTTTACTTCGGGCAACAGCGTCGTTAAACGCGGAGCGGCCTTGCTGCGTGAGCCTAATGAGCAAAGCTTGCGGCTGGGGACTTTGGGGCTGTTAACAAATCCGGTTGATCTCAGGCTGCGAAATGACAGCAAACGTAATCATCTGATGCTGGAATTATCGCGCGGGCCTGATATAAGCGCCAGTTTCTATTTATCTGACAGCACCGCAGGCCTTCGAATAGATAAAAACGCGTACACATCCGATCCAAGCGAGGTCGGAGGGGATTTAAACGCCTTGCTGGAGTCTAACGGACTCGACATACGCGCGCCTCTTGATCTGGATTTATCATACAACGCCTGCAAACGCCTTATTATGGGCGGAAGCCTTGGCGCGGTCGCTCCGGCTTATGAGCGTTTGCGGAGCAAAGGCGTCGAACTCGCGTGGGAGTTGCTTGACGCTGCGAAATATAAAAAATCCGGCGGTGAGAAGCTGGAGATCGGCGGAAAGACCGTAAACTGCAAAGCCGTAGCCATGCGGATTTCCGCGAAGGATATGAGAGAATGGCTGATCAAACTGGCGGACACGATTAAAGCCGACGAGGATTTCTCCGAACTGTTCGGCAAGCTTCAGGGGGATATCGAAATCGCGGTGCGCGGTCAAAGGTTTTTTCATAACGGGGATATTAACATAAAGTTCCTCTGCTATAAAGACAGGATTGTTTCCGTACGTTACAGCCATGTGGAATCTCAGATTTACTTTGAGTCGGCGACGCTGGGCGGGAAATACCGTTTGGATAATATATACTTTACCTCTTCCGGAGTCCGCGAAGTGATGTTTCAAGCGGTCGGCAGCCATATATCTCCGGGCGAGTTCCGCACGAATTTGTATATATCCGGTTTGGGCAGGCTTGATGAATTGGATAAACTGCAGATTGTATGGGATCCTTCCGCAAAAACTGATAATGTAACCTTGGGAAAGTCCGGCAGGGTGGTCGCGCGGTTTACATTCGCCGAGAATGAGGACGGAATCCACATTGATGTCCCCGCGAATAGAGATAACGCGTTAACCGGCTCATATGCGCTGACCGAGATGGCGAGCCGTCCGGAATGGCCGGATGACACGGCGTCGATTGCGGACGTTGATCTGGAAAGCTTAAAAGCGCTGTTTAAATAGCGCCGCGCCCTTATAAAGCCTTTTACGCGATTGCCGTAAAGGGCTTTATAAATAACCGACCGCTTGATCGCGCCGGACAGGGAAACCGCGCGAATCTACTGATCAAACATCATCAAATCCACGTACAATTCCGAGAATACGGGATTCCTGTCCAATTGAATCGTTTGAGAACGCCCCGCGAGTAAACGCGATTTTTCAATCAACGACCGATTCTGAAGCAGCATGGAGGTACCTGCCAGCGACGCGTTGCCGATTACTTTAGCGCGGGGCAGAGCCTCAAACGGCAGCAGCCCAATACGCGCGGCGCTGTTCAGGTTTAGAAAGCTGCCGAACCCCCCGGCGATATACAGTGAACTTATATCGCGCCATCCGACGCCGGCGGTGTGCAGCAGGGTTTCCATGCCCGCGCGCGCCGCGGATTTGGATAGCTGCAGTCTCCTAACATCTTTTGGGCTGATATAGACATTATCGGCGATTATGAAATCGCCGCCGGCGTTAAAAGCCCCGGTTTCGTCGATGATTTCCGCCTCCAGCATAACAGCCAGGGCGTCCGTTATACCGCTGCCGCATATGCCGGCGGCCGGTTTACCGTTAATGGTGGAATATCGTACAATACCGCTTTCCAGCCATACATGATCGATCGCCCCGTCAATCCCATAAACGCCGCGGCTTAAACCGGAGCCTTCAAATGCCGGCCCGGCGGCTGTTGAACATACATACAGCTTTCCCTTATGCCATAGCGCTATTTCGGCGTTTGTGCCAATATCCGTCAACAGACCGGTTTCCGGAATGTCACATAAGCCGCTGGCCAGCAATGCCATTGTAATATCTGCGCCGACAAAAGCGGACATACAGTGAGGCAGATAGACGGACGCGTTTTCGTCGAGCCCTGGCAGTAAAGCCTCTGAGGCGGAAAATTCCCCAAATACCCGATCCGCTTTGAAAGGCGCGCGTGACAGCGCCTTTGGGGAACTGCCCGTAAGCAGGTAAAGCATGGCCGTATTGCCAGCAAGAACAGCGGCGTCAATCTGTTTTGCGTCTATGCCGGCGTTTTCGGCCAGTCTGACCGTCATTTCCGCTAACACGGTTCGGATGGCGTTCGTCAGCTTTTCGCCGCTGCCGGACAAGAAATGTTCTATCCTGCTTATGACGTCGGCGCCGAACGCGGCCTGCGGGTTTTTTACGGATACGCTGCCAATCAGGCCCGTAATCCCATAAAGCCGCATACATACAGTGGTTGTGCCGATATCCGCCGCGACTCCGTATGCGGCGAAAAGCGGATCCGCGATAAAATCAGCCGTTGGCCCCTTGTCCATTATGACGAGATCAACCTCGTTTTCAATATAGATCTCCGCGTCGCCCGCCGCCCGGGTGAGGCAGGCCAAACGCAATCCGTTTTTTATTTCATCCGGTGAAAACGCCTCCAATTCCATATCCGTGATCGGCGACAAAACGCCTTTTGCGCGTACACGGCAGCGCCCGCATATGGATTTGCCCCCGCAGGGCAGATCAAACGGGCCGTTCCCGCGTAAAACGTCCGACAGCTTTTCACCGGGTTCGGCCTGAACGATCCATTCTTTATGATTCCAATCTATTTTAATTGAAACAGGCATGGTTCACCTCAATTCCTCATCCAAACGATCTCGCGCCGCCATCCGCGATTCCGCTCGCCTTCAACCCCTCCCGCATATCCGGTACGCGCCGTCTTATTATTATATACGGAGAATAAAATATATGGGTATGAAGGACGCTCCGTCTCTCATACCCACTGCTGCGCGCATTACTTAATCGGTTTCCATTTCCCGCTGTTTGTATCATAATAATAGGTGTCCGGCGTGACGAACGATCTCAGCCCGCGCGCCATAACAACGCCGGAACCGATATTCAGGATCCCGTCTCCCTCAATAATCTGCGATGTCTTGTCACCGATTAAGTCGTTTTCGTCAGTTACATTCAGATCCGCCTTTAATATAAGCGTAGTGTTTATTAATCTCAGTTTCGTTCCTTTCGGCAGCGTATATGCCCGGTTCAGATAAGCTTTATTGGCGTCCGTGATAACAATGAGGTTTTTCTGAATATCAATATTTCCGTTGTCTGAAGAGAACAAATTATTCGGGATTATTCCATCGCTTTCCTGATCAGCGTATAATCCGCCGGCGCCCGTATTTGTTTCCGATCCGCATGTCCGCGCCGATCTCCTTACAGAATCAGCGCTCGCCGATAGATCAAACCCCGAGAGCGCAAGGCTGCTCGGGGTAACGTTCAAACTACTTCCCGTGGTATTCCAGTTATAACTTGGAGGCAAGGGATCGGGCCACTTGCCCTGATCCGCTGCGGGCGTGGGCGTAGGCGTCACTTCCGCCGTTATTTCCGGCGTCGCTGTCGGCGCAGGGCTGACTTCGGGCGCCTCGCTGTTTGTGTTGGTTATCATATCGCTGATTTTATTTAGCAGCGACAATGTTTCGGCGCGCGTAATAAAGTCATTGACGCGCAAAGAGCCGTCCGGATAAGCGTTCAATATACCGTTGCCGGCCATGTACGCCACGACCTGACGATATAAGGGCTTATCTTTGGGAATAAGATCATAGTCGCTAAACCGGTCTAAGACTGAAACATTGTGATAATCAGGCGCGCCTAGCAAACTATAAATCATTATAAAGGCTTCCAGGCGCGTAATGTTATTCTCCGGCCTGAATGTCTCGTCCGAATACCCGGAAATATAATTTTTTTCCTGCGCGGCCCCTATCTGGAAATAAAACCAGTCGTTAGGTTTTACATCCGAAAAGTTGGGATAACCGCTCCCCGTAATATTAAAGAATTTGTTTAAAAGGATTACGGCGTCCGAGCGGCGCATATAACCGTCCGGCTTGAACGTACCGTCCGGATAACCGGCTAAAATATCCTGATCGGTAAATTTTTCAATAATCTCTTTTGCCCAATGACCGCCTACGTCGGTAAAGCCGCCTTCCGCAGCGTTAAGGTTAGCGGCGGGCATATATACTGACAGTACGACCGCTAACGCCCAGGCGAAAACTTTTCTACGCATTTGTACCTTCTCCTTGTTCACTTATATCCGCTTCCGATATCAACGCGGCTGCGCTTGTGAAAGTATGGCGCATTTATATTTTGAATAAATTCGGAAAATTTATTCAATTTTCGGCCATAAATATTTGGAAAGGTACAAAGCCGCTATTTTTTTATTATTTCTTCTCGTTTC
>JAITDJ010000031.1 GCA_031282635.1 Clostridiales bacterium | reverse complement strand
GCTTAACTGCGTGTGTAACCGCCTCGCTTCTGCAGGCTGTCACATACAGAAGCAAGATGTTTCAGGATTTACCCGTTCAGCCGATACCCCTGGTTATTCTCACCGTCATCCTTATCGGCGCCGCTGTAGGTTATGTCAACGGCTTTTCAGTCGCCAAATTCCAGCTTCATCCCTTTATAGTCACACTGGCGACGCAGCTGATGGTTTACGGCGTTATACTGATGTACGTGATGATCGGAAAAAACAACGGACAGCCTATCTCCGGGCTGGACGATTCTTTCAAGCGCTTTGTGACAGGTTCGATTAAAGGGCTTGAATTCGGGGATATACGTATATCTAACTATGTTTTATACGCTTTGCTCATTGTGGCGCTGACATGGTTCTTATGGAATAAGACCCGCTTCGGAAAGAACATGTTCGCCGTCGGATCCAACTCGGAAGCCGCGAATGTCTCCGGCGTCAACGTACAGCGCACCATTATCCTGGTTCATACGTTCGCGGGCATTATGTACGGAGTCACGGGTTTTATCGAGGCGGCGCGCATTGGTTCAAACTCCGCGGCGACCGGGCTCAACTATGAACTTGACGCCATCGCGGCGTGCGTTATCGGCGGCGTATCTTTCGTCGGCGGCACAGGAAAAGTCAGCGGCATTGTTATGGGCGTGTTTCTTCTGCGTATAATCTTTGTCGCGCTCAACGCGCTGTCAATTGACGCAAACCTCCAGTATATCATCAAAGGGTTGATCATTCTGGTGGCCTGCGCTATTGATATGCGCAAGTATCTCGTCCGCAAGTAAAACTCTAAGATTAAAAATTCTAAGATTAAAAGGAGTATGCTATTATGAGGAAAAAATTGCCGGCGCGAATTACCGCTTGTGTCTTAAGCGCTGTAATGTGCCTGCCGTTTCTCTTAACTCCCGCCACGGTTTACGCCGCAGAGGAAGTCGAAGCGCCGATTCTTACATTTGGCAGCAATTGGATGACAGGATTGCCGGAAGTATCGATCAACTATCCGAGCATAGTAACGGAGGCGGATGCCGCGCGCGTCACTTTCGCCTACACGCTGGACGGCAGAGATCCGACCATAGACGCTTATGACGGTACCGCTCAAGCGTCATTTATGACATGGGGCGCATTTGGCGTTGTTATACCCGCGTCTGTCCCCATCAGCGGGGTTTGCCTCGTCAAGGTCATAGCGATTATTGACGGCGCGGCCAGCGACGTCGCCGGTATTCTTGCCAGTACCCTGGGCTTCACGGTTGACGAGGGTTCCGGCGTTCGCGACAAGTCCGCTTATCCGCTGGAGATCGCGCTCAACCTTAATGATCCGGATTATCTTAATGATGTGAAGGAAGCGTATTACTTTGTTGAAGAACGCGATACGATTGAAGGCGGAACGCTGGTCGATTCAAGCGTTACGCTTACTTCCGGCAGCGCTCTCGCGGCCGAGGCCGAAAAATACGAGCTCGGCTCGCCGATTACTGTAACCGCGCCGGGAACCGAAAAAGCGACTGTCGTACAGATTTTGGCAATAGTCGAAATTCTCGGTGATTTGTATCCGTTAGAGGCTCTTTATTATTACACCGCGATAGACGGTATTGTCATGTTACAGAAAGATAACGCCGCTCAAGTGGTTCGGGAAATGTTTCTGTCGGATAAGATAAACCTCCTGAGCGGAGTAGGCGCGGCTGTGGCCAACCTCGCCAATACGGGCGTCGCAGGGGCGACATTGCCGCTTCCGGCTTACGGTATCCCCGGCATATCCCTTTCCGATGGTCCGACCGGCGTCCGTATGGGTTTCAACTCCACCGTGTGGACAAACCCGACAGGCATATCAGCCACCTGGAATACCGCGTTAGCGAATGCGATTGCCAGACGCGTCGGCGTGGAAGCGTCCGCTTACGGCGTTGACTACATGCTTGGGCCGGCGCTCAACATACAGCGCAATCCGCTTGGAGGCCGTGATTTCGAATATTATTCGGAAGATCCGCTGCTCTCCGGCAAAACAGCCGCCTCCTACACGATTGGACTCCAGTCGCAAGGGATCGGCGCGACGCTTAAGCATTACGCGGTCAATAACCAGGAGCAGTACCGCAGCGGCGGTATTCAAAAGGTATCCGAGCGCGCGCTGCGCGAGATATATCTGCGTGGTTTTGAAATCGCGGTAACAGAGGGCGTCCCATGGTCTGTTATGAGTTCGTACAACAGGCCAAACGGTAAATACGCCTCGGCCAACACATGGCTCTTAACGGACGTGCTAAGGGGCGACTGGGGCTTTGACGGATTTGTTATGACAGACTGGGGCGGCGCTCATAATGTCCCGGAAGACAACTGGGTCGAGGCGCAAAACGATCTGGCGATGCCAAGCGGCAATCTCGAGCAGGTTAGAGCGTGGCTGAATGACGATAATTCCGCAGACGGCTTTACATACGAAGAGAAAGTCGCCATGATCGATCGCAACGTAGAAAACATCCTGAACAGCATTGTCAAAACTCATACGTTCAATGGCGATTACGCCGAATTAACCAGCTCTGATATAGCGGAACTGTCAGGTGATTTTTGGAATACAGAGCTTTATAAAGAGTCAGATGAGATTAACCGCGCCACAGCGGCCGAAGGTATGGTTCTTCTAAAGAACGAAGCCCAGGCGCTTCCGCTTCCGGCCAATAAAACGGTTTCCATCGTAAATGTTTCATCGTTCGGCGGCGGCGGCATGTTTGGCATAGGAGGCGGCAGCGGCGTATATTACCAGGACATGATGGTCGAGGGCGGCGGTTCGGCCCAGGTAACATGGGACGCCGCGTACGTCGTCGACTTCAAGAAGGGCTTTGAGAACGCCGGCTACACGGTTTATGACGAGTACCTGAGCAATGGAACGCAAACAGGCGCGGCGCCCGACATAACGGCGATTACTGCGGCGCAAGCCAATCAGATGGCCGCTAATTCTGATTACGGCGTGTTCATCATTTCCCGCCCGTCGTCGGAAGGCGCGGATAACGTTCAGTCCAGCTTCGACATGTCAGCTGCGGAAGCGGAGAGCTATAACGCGCTTACTGAGGCTTTCCACGCGGTCGGCAAGAAGGTTATCGCGCTTATTAACAGCGGCGCGGCTATAAATGTTCAGGAGTTTAAGGAGTCTGCGGACGCTGTTCTGGTGACATGGCTGCCCGGCAACGAAGGCGGTAACGCTACTCTTGACATACTGACCGGCAAGGTTAACCCAAGCGGCAAGCTTACGCAGACGTTCCCGCTGGAGTACAATGACAGCCCGTCCATAGCTATGGCAAAACACGAAGATCTGACATGGTCGTCCGACCCGGAATACTATGACGAGGGTGTTTATGTAGGCTACCGTTACTTTACAACATTCGGCAAGGAGGATCGCGTCGCCTATCCGTTCGGCTACGGTTTATCCTATACGACGTTCAGCTTCAGCGATCTCAAGCTTGACAAAAACTTATTCCCCGAAGGTAATGATTCCGAAACCCTGACAGCGGCTGTTACGGTAACAAACACCGGTACGACGGCGGGCAAGGAAGTCGTTGAGTTATACCTGGGAGCTGACAGCTATGTGGAAGAAGGCCGTCCAATCCGCGAACTGAAGGCTTACGGAAAAACCGGGTCTCTTCTGCCCGGCGAGTCCGAGACGATTGAACTGACAATTACCAAACGGGATCTGCAATATTTCGACGACAACAACCCGGACAATGATCTGGACTCCGAGATTGTTTACCAGACAGAGTCTGATTCCCGCTGGACCGTCGAATCCGGTACGGTGTTCACGCTTTCTGTCGGCAGTTCATCGGCGACGGATGCTCTGGAAACAAACGGAGTATCAGATACCTTCGTCTATGGCGGGCCGGCCATACAGCAAGCGGCGGTCTTGACTAAGGATGGAAACGGAACCGTTTCCGGTCAAGGGCAATACGACAAGGGTTCTTCTGTCACAGTAACAGCGGTTCCGGCCGGCGGCTATACGTTCAAGGGTTGGTACGACGCCGACGGGAATCTTGTATCAAGCGCCGCTGAGTACACATTTACAATTACATCCGACATTAGTCTTAAAGCTGTGTTTGAGGAGGCCGCGGCCGACACGACGCCCACACCCACACCGACGTCCATACCGTTACGCGCTGCCAAAGGCTATAGCACCTCGCCGGCGCAGCCTCCCACGGAACAGCCGGAGGCGCCCGCTTCGATCTCCTCTTTGGCCGAGTATCGAGGGGTTGCGGTTTCCCTCGCGCAGGAACTCTACAAACTGAATTTGTTTGTCGGAACCGGCGTAAACAGCGACGGAACGCCTGTGTTTGAATTAGAACGGCCGTTAAACCGCCTTGAGGCCCTGGCTCTCGTCATTCGCCTGTTGGGCGCGGAGAAAGCCGCAAACGCTTATACCGGATCGAATCCCTTTACGGATATTCCCTCGTGGGGAGACAGATACGCGGCCTACGCCTACAGCATCGGCTTAACCGCCGGCATAAACGACGCTCATACCCTGTTCGCGGCTGACCGTAACGTAACCAGTCAAGAGTTCACGGCCTTTCTGCTGCGGACCTTGGGATACACTGAGCAAAACGGCGACTTCGTTTACGCGAACGCATTGAGCAAAGCGATTTCCGCCGGTTTGTACACAGAGAAAGAAAGCCAATGGATCAGCGGAAGTTCAGCGTATTTACGCTCCGACGCGGCAGCCGCCGTAACGGACGCGCTGCTGTCCGCCACAAAGGGAACCGGTACGGAATTGGTGAATAAACTGGCGGCGGACGGCGTACTGACGCAAAAACAGGCCTCTGATTTTGTAACAGCGGTAAACAAGGTATATACAAGGTAAATCCCTTATGGAAAAAAAAAAGATATCAGAGTATAAGCCGCGTAACTCGGTTGTGGCGGCAAAAGAAAAACTGTACGGCAAAGTCAATATTTCAGTCAGTCAGGTGGATCGTTTTATCATCGCGTGTATCACCGTCATAGTCGTACTTGTCGTATTGAGCGTCTCCGGCGTATTCCGGTTTTGACGCGTACCCATTGAACTCTGACGCACAAAGCCTTCGCCGGTTTCTCAGCGAAGGCTTTGTGACTGTTTTGTTAGGGACTATTCCGCCGCGGCGTTTACCCCAAAACCGTTTCCGTTCTGAGAGGCTTTTGGACAACTTATGACTTGACCCGCTTTTTTTTTTATTTTACAGTCAATTTTTTTGCGGCGCTTTCATATGATAAAGCGTACGCTTGACGAATTAACGAAAACGGGTTGTCGATCATGTGCGTCTGGAGGGATTGTTGTGGGCTTTGGAGGAAACGGGAGTGCACTGCTGCTGTTGCTGCTGCTAATGTGCCAATCCGGTGGATCAGGCGGATTCGGCGGCGATAATTCAATGCTGCCCTTACTTATTCTGATTATGTTGTTAAATAGCGGTGGTTTGGGTTCGTTCGGCCCTAAATAGGAAACGGGCAATGAATGTATGAGTCACGGCTCATACGATTACAAATAAAAAGGCCGCGATTGTCATAATCACGGTCTTTTTACTTATCTTTCCGAAATAAAGAGTACAAAAATAATACCCATCTATAAAACCCATCTCTCCGGCGGCGTCATTTTATCAATGGACTTTTCCCCAATACGACATCACTCATTAAGGCCATCCCTCGCAATGGTAAGGCCGCGCCTCATATTATAGAGCCGAAACCGTCTGTAGACACCGAGAAACATCAAAAAAAACACTATCGAACCGACGGCCAGAGTGAGTATAGCCTCCGGCAGCCCTTCCGCGGCGCCAGCGGTTTCGGCGTTACCAGACAGCGTAAGCGCTAAAATCACATTCGACGCGTTAACCAAAAAATGCGCCAGCATAGATGAAAAGATAGAACGCGTATGGATAACATACAGCGAGAATACGACGCCCAAAAACATAGCGTACGGAATTTGCTGCGGATTCATATGTATAAATCCGAACAATATCCCATTTATAAGAGCGGCGCTCGTAACACTCATCCCTTTTGACGCGTTCAGCACGGCGCCGCGGAAACATATTTCTTCCACTAAGGCCGGTAAAACCGCGACGATTAGTATAGCGGCCGGCAGATTACCCGGTGTGAACATAGAGGTAATTCGTTCCGCCGCGTTTGGGTAGAATAAAGACGTCAACGCGGATAACAGTGAAGTCGCAGGCCCTAATAAAAACGTCATCAGGATTATATAAGCCGCGTTTTTCCACCCCGGAGGGTTCAGGGGGAGAACGCCGGCAAATTTTTGACGTGTAACAGACATATACAGCGGCAGCGCGGGAAAGATAAATATTAACTCGGAAAGAATCATCGAAGCAAAAATATTCGAGTCAAGAAACTCTGAAAAACCGGGGATCGCTGTTAAAATACGCAGCAAAACACTATAAAGAATCAAATCCGCCAGCATAAGGCCTATAATCAAAAAAATTCCGCGAGCCTTTATCAGATTTGACATCAGGCGCCGCGCTGCGTCTATCACATTCCGCCTCCAAACTGTTTACGGTTATACTTTTCATCTATGACCGCCGTTACAATATTGCGGATGATCGCGAAAATAGGCACGCCAAAAAACATACCCGGAGCTCCCGCCAAAGCGCCCCCGACAATTATAGAAAATATAACCAGTATTGGCGGGAGGCCTATAGAGTCACCCAAAATCTTGGGTCCTAAATATAGGCCGTCGAATTGTTGAATCACAAATATTATAAACAGAACCAGAGGCGCCAGCGTCGGATTCGTGGGGAGTACAATGAGTGTGGAAACAATAGCGCCAACCAGCGGACCGAAATAAGGGATCATATTGGTGATTCCCACAATCAGAGTCAGCAGCAAGGCGTAAGGAGGCTTTATGATTAATGTGACCGTGAAGAACATAATCCCGATGATCATTGAGTCAATGGCCTTACCGATTATAAATTTTTCGATTATACGGTTCGTGTTTGACGCGGCGCGGATAAACCGGTCGCTGAAACGCTTCTTGAACATGATAACTACCAGTTTACGGGCGACGTCAGCATAGTGTTCTTTGTCACAAAGCATATAAAAAGCTATAACCATGCCTAATATAAAATTAAGTATTGTATTGGCGAAGTTCACAGTGCCGGTCAGCAGCGTGTTGATAATATCGGACACAGAACCCAAACTGGTGTTTATCCATTGAAAGAGCGGGTTCATCAGCTCAGTCAGGTTATAGCTGACAGGCAGGCTGATATTGAAAGATGTAAGGAATACGGCAATACCGCTTTCGGGTCCCAGGTATTCATAGAAGATATTTTGATAATACTGTAAATCAGTAGGCAGCTTTTTCCAAAGATTCTGGATATTGGCCGCTACCTCCGGAACAAGGAACGAACAGATCCAGAACAGGCAGCCAATATATATGATATAGGTCAGCGTAACCGCCAACAGCCGCATAAGACTTGCTCGGGCGCGAAACCAGCTTATGCGCCGGAATATAACGCGCTCCAGGTAACGCATGGTGGAGTTCATAAAGTACGCGATAAAAAAGCCGAATGTAAACGGCGCGAGTATACCGCGCAGCAGGTGAAAAAAATTATTTATAGACTGGCCGAACCCCGCGATATTCCATATGATCTTACCAAAAATAAAAGACATCAGGATAACCGCCAGGGCATACAAGCTTATTTCCAAATATTTTTTATTTATATCAACACGTTTCATAATAGCCTCCTAAATAGTATGTAATCAGCACCCCTTAAATAATATAAAATTAGTATATGTTAAAAAAAGTTTGTTTTCAAGATGATTTCGTTATATACTTATGCGGAAAGGAATACGAGGTGCGATATGACTGACTCGGTAACGCTAGCCGATGAAAAAATGGTAAGCGTAAAAGAAATCAAACCCGACATGGTGCTGTCACGAGATGTTGTCACCAGCGGCGGTACGGTATTGCTGGCTAAAAATACAATGTTAAACGGCGGTAACTACCCCAAACTGCTTTCAAGCGGCGTTGGCTATATATATGTCATCTCCGGCTCCATTGACGAAAAAAAATCGAACTTTACGGAAAAGGAGCGTCAGGCCGCCAGTTTGGAACAGCAGCGGCGTCCGATTGTAAAACGGCCGGAGTTTATATCGTTTCAAAACGCTGTCGATGATAAAGTGGAAGAAGCCAAGCAATGTATCCGCGCTATCAGCGATGGCAAAAACATAGACCTGCAGCGGATGTTTTCCATAACCGACGACATTATGAGCACTCTGCGATGCAAAAACGATATCTTGACATTCGTTGGATTTATTAAAGAATCTGACGAACATACCTTTCACCACTCTATTAACGTATCGCTGTTAGCCAACCTGTACGGACGCTGGCTTGCGCTGTCGAACAATGAATTAGTCGAGCTAACCATCGCCGGGTTGCTGCACGACATCGGCAAGACCCGAACGCCCAATGAAATATTAAATAAAAAAGGCAGGCTTACCGACGAAGAATTCACCGTCATGAAAAAACACCCCATTTCGGGCTATCGTATACTGCAGAATCAGGATATTCCTGAAAGCATAAAATTAGGCGCTCTGATGCATCATGAAAAGCTGGACGGATCGGGCTACCCGATGGGCGCCAAGGGCGAACAGATCGGTAAGATAGCCAAGATTATAGCCATATGTGACATATATGACGCCATGACCGCCAACCGCGTTTACCGCGACAAGATCTGCCCCTTTGAAGTCATTAAAATGTTTGAGTCCAAGGTTTACGGCGAGCTCGATACCCAATACTTACTGATATTCCTCAACAATATCGCGTATACCTATATAGGGAGCTGGGTTAAGCTTACTGACGGCGTTGAAGCCGAAGTTGTGTTTATAAATAGCTCGCGGCTTTCCAGCCCTATAGTGCGTACCGTAGATGACCGGTTTATTGACTTGAGCTTTGTAAAGAGCGTCTCTATTGATTCGCTTGTTTGAATATAAAGGAGGAAGCGCGACCCTTCGGCATGGACGCGCAGTCGGCCATGAAAAAAAACGGAAAATTTATGTTCGGCAATATTCTGATGTTATTTGAACTATTGGCCCTGGTCGCGGCTGTCGCGGCTCTCGTATGGATATACTATAGATATATCCATGATATTCCATTTGCGTTTATCGCATTTATTAACGCCTTTATCGTCGTCAGCATTTTTTATGCCGTGAGGTTTCATTATCGCTATACAATGAAGCGGTATATTGACTGCATGTCACAAAGTTTGGATACCGTTTTTAACGACGAAACCGTTCAATCTTTCCCTAAAGGCAGCGTCGACTTACAATCCTATTATATTCAATTGGAAAAGCTGAAAGCCACGCTTCGCAAAAAAGACGACACGCGTCAGGAAATATTAAACGTCGTTAATTCGGTGGCTGTCAATATGGATTTCGAAAAAGTTCTGGAGGATCTGCTGCCAAAATTAATCTCGGTCACCGACAGTAGCTGCTGCGCTTTTTATAGCCTGAACACTCAAACCCACAAACTGGAAATAAAACAGTCGGTGGGGTTTTCCAAGAACATATATTCAGAATTTGATATAAACTTGGGTGAAGGGTTTATCGGGGAAGCGGCGTTGAAGAACCAGACCACCGTCTGTATAGACATACCTGATGACTCAGTGTACTTAATCCGCACATTTTTAGGCAAGCTTAAGCCCCGTAACATGCTCATAGTTCCTATATTTTACCACGAAGAAATGACGGGGGTTATGGTATACGCCAGTATTCATGTGTATTCTCATGAGGATCTGGAAAT
>JAITDJ010000230.1 GCA_031282635.1 Clostridiales bacterium | reverse complement strand
TACAAGTTCTCTACTTGTACCTACGAAGAGATGGAACAAGCGTTTGCAACAGGGCAGAAATTATCAATGCCATTTGTCAAAAGCGTTGCTTTAATCAAATTTGTGGATTACAAGACTTTTACATTCAATCTCAAATATTTTATGGACACACTAACCGAATATATCTATCCTGACAAACAAAAAGCAGAGTGTTTTAACGATCATATTATGGATGCTTATTCTTCGTCAAACTGGCAGACAAAAACGTATACCGGCGTAGATGTATACGATTATTTGGCTAAGTTTCCGCTGGACGAGCTTAATTTGGGAAAGAATATGATAGATTACAGACTCTATCATGCAATGCTTGACCACAAAGTGTATATGATTCGCAGGTTGGAGTTTTTAGTAAGAAAAGGTGTGATAGACGAAAGAAAACGTTCGCTTATAGAAAGTTATGTGCAAATAAAACGTAATGTAGAGAGTGTAAGAAACTCTATATTAAAATATAACTCAAAAACAAATGACTCGATAATATCTTACATAAGCACAAAATTGACTGAGACGAAACTTCTTGAAATCGATATACTCAAGCAAATATTTGAAATAAAATGAATTAGCACGATTAAAGAGGTCGAAAAAGTATGGCAAGCAAACGATATATGCTATAAAAAGTGAAAACGAAATTATAATTAGATTAGAAGAGTATAAATGCAGAAATTAAATGTATCGTCGGGTGTTTGCTGTGTGATAAAACTAAATGGAGTGAAATATTATTTATGAAAAGCGTCTCGCAAAAACTTCAAATGCGACCACACGCAAAATGCCAAATCTGCGGCACGCCGGCATACATAAAAGACGTCGAAACAGACACCGCGTATTGTTTCGCCTGTTATGAAGCCGTCATATCAAAATTTACCGAATCGGAACCTTCATCTGAATTCCCGAATATTCTTGTCGTCACCGACCAATGGTCTGAGCCCCACGTGTTCACCATCTCCTTCACCGACCAAGACTGCTTCACCGCGCTCATTGCCGAGGAAGCCAGAGCTTTGCACCATCAGTGTGCCGTTTACGCGGACCACGACGAATCAATCGGCGCGATGCTTGCGAGACTGCTACACCGAATAAAGCAACGCATAAATACGCGCTATCTTAATGATGAGGGCGATTTTATTGATTACAAAGCCGTGGGGTATCTGAGGGAAAACGACTCCACGGAAGAGCTTGAGTTTTTCGTTGATGGCGCGGCGCTCTCTTGGCACGACTTAATTGAGCGCAACATCGAGGGGCGCGATTCGTGGCAGATGAAAATTGAAATCGTCCCGCCCGACGTGTGGGTGGAGTAAGGAACGCCGCCGTTTGACAAAAGCGTCAAGTGGTGGTGTTTTTATTTGAAAAACTCGAATTTTTCCGAACAAGGACGCTGAATCAAATATTGCGGCATTAGTCCCTAATCATTAACGTTGACAAACGCGGAAGCGGTCTGTATAATATCGTAACAGAAAGATTTGTTATGGAGGCGGGGCTTAATTGGAACATAAACACTTGAAACGAATGGTTAATCTCTTTTGGATTGGCGAAGTGGCAGTGTGATGTATGATATTTCCGCGCATATTAAGTTATATATAGATCACTGCAGGTATCAAAAAAAGCTTAATGAAAAATCGTTAAAAGCATACGCTATCGACCTCAATCAATTCTCGGGTTTTGAATCAGGCGAGGCACACAGCTATTCAAAGGTCTCCATTTTGAGCTATATCACGTACATACATAAAACGTATAAGCCGCGAACAGCAAAAAGAAAAATCGCGAGCCTGAAAGCGTTCTTAAACTATCTCCAAAACGAAGAGATATTGGAAACGAATCCGTTGCATCGTATACAAACGAGATTTCAAGAGCCACAGATATTGCCGCGTACGATTCCGTTGGATATTGTAGAAAAACTGCTCTATGTGGCGTACGGCGAGCTTAAATGCGCCGCCACAAAATATGCGCAGCAAGCAGCGCTGCGAAACGCGGCGATACTTGAGTTGCTTTTTGCCACCGGAATGAGGGTTTCTGAACTTTGCTCGTTAGATTCGGCGGATATAGATCTCAATTCCGGCAGCATTTTGATTATGGGGAAGGGCTCAAAGGAACGGATTTTGCAAATCGGCAATCGTCAGGTGCTCGCAATATTAGAGCAATACGGAAAGGCATTTGCGGGTCAGATAGCTGATAAGGGATGCTTCTTTATAAATCGTCTGGGCATTCGAATTTCCGAGCAGTAGGTTCGATTTATGATAAAACGCTTATGTGAGGTTGCCGGAGTAAGCGCGCATATCACGCCGCATATGTTCCGGCATACATTCGCCACGCTCTTGCTTGAAGAGGACGTAGACATCCGCTATATACAGAATATGCTTGGACATAGCTCAATCCGGACAACACAGATATATACCCATATAACCGCGAAAAAGCAGCGAGCTATCTTATTGTCGAAGCACCCGCGAAATAATATTTGTGCCGATTTAGAAAAATATGCGCTTTTTTGAGAAAAAGGTTGAAATTTCTGTTTCGTTGTGATATACTGGCAATACAGGATAATTTATTATTATCCTACATTACATGGAGATGGTGATAATGATTAATAATTCGGATATTGAGGCTTCCCTTAAGCGAATAACCGATAGTAGAATAAATGGATTCATGGACACATTTTCAAAGAAGATTATTAATAACGAAGCCTCATTGTTTATCGGAGCTGGAGTATCGCACAACTCCGGGTTGCCGTCTTGGGCCGAATTATTACAACCCTGTGCAGACGATTTGGGAATTGAACTGACTTCTGATACCAATCTATATGACGTTTCCCAATATTATGTCAACAAACATAACGATAATAGCCTTAGACGTATTGTTTCTGAACGTGTGAATAAACTTATGCCTACTAATACGCTACTAAATGCGCTGATGGAAATAGGGTTTGCAGGTATTTGGACCACAAATTTTGATCAGCTTGTTGAGAGAGTGTTAGCCAGTAACGAGATAGCATATAACGCTATTTATAATGATAAAAGTTTGCCAGGTATAGATAAATATGATAAAGTTAATATCTATAAAATTAATGGAGACATATCTGATGCGGGGAATATGATCTTAACGCGTAGCGACTATGAGCAATATGAAAATAAGTTTCCATTATTCTTGACTTTTTTGAAGCGAGAACTGGTAGCTAATACCTTTTTGTTTGTGGGTTATGGGTTTAATGATTATTTAATTTTAGATTGCCTGAATACGATTAACCAGATGATAGGCTCAAGCGGCAACATTCATTATGCCTTACTACCAATAGAAAGCTATATAGATACACGATCAGAGCACTTCATTGACGACTTAAAAAAACGCTATGGAATAGAATGTTTGCTATTCAAACGCGATGAACTGACTGACGTAATCAATGCCCTTAATCGCGCTGTTAAAGAAAGAAAAGTATTCATTTCTGGGGCATATGATAGTGTAAGCGAAGAAGCAGATAAATTTGCCGATGCACTATCTGAAAATCTGGTAAGCGAGTTACTTGACCACGAATATAGGATTTCAACTGGCATTGGAAAACGTTTGGGAACATATGTAACTGTATATGCCCATCGCTATTTAGCTGAAAAGAAAATAAAGAACACCTCGAAGTAT
>JAITDJ010000164.1 GCA_031282635.1 Clostridiales bacterium | reverse complement strand
CATTAACGCTAAGCGGGAGTGTCTCGCCCGCGAGTAATTCCAGCGGCGTATTATCCAGAGGATTATATCCTGTAACAGATGGGCCGGTCGCCGGATCGCCGTCTATGCGTTCGGCTGTGCGCGGATTGATCAGCACGTGGTGCATAGTCTGGGGTGTAGAGGAATCATACAGCACATCAAGAGAGCGCGGGTATGTCCGGTATGCGCTGCCGACTGCCGTCGCCTCGATAACAGCGGATTTATCAGACGCGACCTCTACACGGTTAGCCGCTGCGTTCAGACCCGAAACGCCCAGATCGACGTCTATTTCTCCTGTACCGCCGTTAAACAGTACATATATAGTGTTCCAATCGTCGCCGTTGGCATTATTTATGAGCTTATACGCGACTACATTCTTATCTTGCTTAATCACTTGTATACTTGAGTTTATGTCATCCCTATCATTCATTCTGAACGCTGGATGGTCTTTTCTCAGATTGATAAGATTTTTGTAATAAGTAAACACAGAGAAGTAACGATCTTTTAACGACCAGTCTATCGCGTTTATCTCATCCGAGCTTTTGTAGCTGTTATGGTCGCCTTTCTTGCTGCGAAGGAATTCATCGCCCGCTTGAAAGAAAGGGATACCCTCCGACAGCATAATTATCCCCGTGCTTAGAATAGAGCTTTGCAAGGCCGCGTTGCCGCTGCCGCTTTGCCTGAAAAAATCAGTTTCAGTTACTCCGTTCAAATCAACATATGGATCGGACTTAATATCAGATAAACTCGTGCCGAAAGAATACCGGATTTTGTCCCAGAGGTTCAAATTATCATGCGCGGTGACATAATTGATAGATTCCGACGACTGGCCCGCGAAGCTATTTACGGATCCATACACGCCGCTGAATATAGCGCCCTCTTCATCCAATTTCTCCGTAACGAAACCCTTGGTGTTGTCGTCGCTTTTACCTTTTATGGCGCCCCTGAAGTCATCGTTAAACGCGCCGATGCCCGTTCCTGCAATATTGCTTTTATCGGTACCCGTAATTTCAAACGGATCAACAAAACCGCCCCACGGTTCGCCGTATATCAGAGTAGCGGGTTTAACCGCCGCCCGGATCGCCTTCATTGTGTCAATATCTATTAATTTCATCAAGTCGAACCGGAAGCCGTCGATGCCGTATTCAGTCTCCCAATATTTTATGGAATCTATAATATACTTTCGTACCATAGCGTTTTCCGTGGCGATCTCGTTGCCGCAGCCCGATCCGTCGGTCAGAACGCCGTCATTTTTCATGCGGTAGAAATATGAAGGCACAATTTTGTCAAAGGGACCGTTCGCGACATCATATGTATGATTAAACACAACATCCATTACCACGCGGATACCTGCGGCGTGAAGCGCGTTAATCATACCTTTGAACTCGTCCACGCGTGCTTGCGGATCAGAAGGATCAGTTGAGTACGAGCCCTCGGGCACGTTATAGTTTTGGGGGTCATATCCCCAGTTAAACGCGTTCGGGGCGTTGTAGGATAAATCGCCTAATTCGTTAACCGATCCGAAATCAAATACCGGCTGTAACTGTACATATGTAACCCCAAGTTCCTTCAGATGGTCTATGCCGGTCGCCTTACTGCCCGCCGTTTGGGTTCCGGTTTCCGTAAAGGCCTTATAGAGACCCTTATTTGTATCGCTTACGCCTGAACTGCTGTGGATGGAAAAATCGCGGACATGCAGTTCGTAGATAATGGCGTCGGTTGGGTTAGTAACGGTAAAGCCGGAAGCGTCGGCTGAAGCAGCCGGGTTCACATCGGGGTCGCTGTCCATGTCAACGATATAGGTAAGCTGTCCGTTAGGCGCGGTCGCGCGCGCGTATGGATCTACCGCGTAGGTTACGCTGCCATCCAAGTGCGTGATTCTATACATGTAATATTTGCCCGCAAGGTTGTCGGCTGAGCTTGCCGTCCAAACATTTGCAGTTTCGTCAAGCGACATCTCAATCGGAGTTCCCGTTATATTACTCGTATAATAATCTTCCGGTAATTTGCCGGCCGAAGTGTAAGCGTCGGCTAAGGGTTTATCGTAGATTACAATATCTACGTCTTTAACGCTTGGCGCCCACAGATTGAAGACCCAATTCATACCTGATTTTGATAAGCCCAGTTTTGTGTAGTCAGGCGCTGTATAGCTATTCAGGATACCCCTCATTGTCACAATACCTGGAGCTATTGAGGCTGGATTCGTATAACGTACTTCATACCGGGTATCAGGATCTAAATTCGACGCTGTATCGAAAACGACTAATTTTTTTCCGATATTATTATAGAGAGCTATTTGTACAGAGGCGGCGACTTTCGTATCCGCGTTAACGTCAAAAAGTTCAAAATCAGAAGCGTTTAGCCCAGACGGATCAATGTTCAGCGCGGCCTCCACTTTTTGGGCAGTAACAGCTATGGCGCTGACAACCCGGTTAACAGCCGAAGGCTTTGATGAATAAACAGTATTATCGCCTTCGACCAGATAAAAATCTCCGGAGGTTTGGTTCGATGGTAAACTGAGTTTCCTGTTGGCGCCATCAATAGTCTTAGTTCCGTCAATTGCCCCGTCTTTAAGGATTAAGCCCAGATTAGCGGCGGTGGAGGATATGGTTATTTTACTCCAGCCCTCGCTATTGATAACGCCGTCTTTAAAATAAGCCGAATCAGCGCCGTCCCCATTAGCGTCGTAATCCCAATACCAGGCGTTCCAACCGCCATTTGAGCCGTTATAGTTACCGCTTCTATAGTAATAAACATTGAAACTGTTGAAACTCCTCGGATCCACCGCATATACCGCCGTACTGCCGGATTCTATATAGAAATCGCCGCTGCCGCCGTTTACGCCGTCAGGCGTAAGACTTAACGTAATACTTTCGTTACCAGCCGGATCTCTTGTTCCACCGGCGTTTCCCGCTTGATGAATGAAAAAAATGGCCTCGGAGTCAACTGTGGTAAATGAAACAAGGCCTGTCTGGCCATTGGTTTCAGCAGTGGATGTGAAATTATAACTCTTTCCGCCTATGTTCGCAGACCAAATATTCGCTTGCCAATCAGTAAATGCATTATCGTCTCTTATGTAGTGAAGGTTATATGTGTAAAGCGAAGTATATACGGTCGTATCGCCTGATATGATAAATACGTTTACTTCCGTTTGCCCGCTTGCATCGATAGATCGGTTAATTTCAGTGTCTTTTTCCCAAGGGTCTGTATTATTTTTATGAAAAATAAAATTGATTTTATCATCCGCTACTTCGTATGTATATTTTGCCCAGCCCGGAAAATCGTCAAGCGATACGTAATTACGATCCATTGGACTGGCTGAGTCGCCGTCCGGCCAGGTGGACAGCAACCAGTCGTTATAATTGCCATTCGGCCGGTAATAGTAAACATTATATGTAATCGACTGACTTACAGCCGCGAACGGCTGGATAGCTTGTATTTCCGTTTCCATCGCCGGCCCGGAACTGGAAATATTCCCATCTTCCGTTTCCGTAAACAGCTCCGATGCATTTAACGGCTCATCCCCGGGCGTCGCTTCAGCCGCGCCCAAGGCCCGGAACGGGCTGACGATAAGTATAAAAGCCAGCAAAAGGGCGGCCGGCGCGCGGAACTTTCCGCTCATAAACATTTCAATACACTCCTAAATCCCATAATCCAAAATCAGCTTTTTTTCACGCCGCACGAGCGAATCTCAACTTTGCGCGAAATGATTATTTCGTGTACAGTTACTCTTTAAAGCTCCTATAAATCCATGATCAGGCCCACTGCAAACTATCGAAAAAACAGAAACAAAATTAAGAGAAACCTTGATTTTGACTTCTTTTTTTTGCGCTAAAATTTTCACGAAACAATCATTTAACGTACAGTTTACAGCGAAGCGCCGCGCGCCCGCGCAACGCGCCTTATTTCTTCCTTCAAACGCTCAAAATAAACACACCCCTTTTTTCAGCAAAACAACCGACTTTTCCTGTAAATAAAAATTTTTATACTATATTTCCATCTATTAGCCAATAATACTTTATATTGTGTATTATTAACAAATAATATTATAGCTAAAGAAATAAATGGAAATATATATAATAATATTATATACTATAACATCAATTATGGCAATGATATTATGCACATTTTTTAATTCTTTATTTCTCTTCATACGTTCCCAAACGTCTCGCCTTGGAGTATTATAGTCGTATCTCAAATAGGAGGTTTACGCATGTGCGGCATAGTCGGTTATATCGGCATAAATAATATTTTTCGTAATATGTTTTAGAGGTGATTGCGCGTGCAAACAAAAATATTGCCGGTTGGTTTAGAGGACTATAAAGAGATGGTTGACGGAAATTATTATTATGTGGATAAGACCATGCTTATCCGCAAACTGCGTGATGCAGGCGGAAAGGCGAATCTCTTTCTTCGGCCCCGGCGGTTTGGGAAAACGCTGACATTGAGTATGCTTAAACATTTCTACGAAGATACTGGGGATCCGGAACAGAACGCGGCAAACCGCGCGTTATTCGGCAGCATGAAAATAATGTGCGAACCGGCGCCGTATCGTGACAACATGACAGCGTATCCCGTTATTTCGCTGACGCTTAAGTCGGCCAAACAGGATACTTTCCAAGCGGCATTGTCCGTTTTGAAAGAAATCATCGCCTCTGAGTTTATGCGTCATAACGCAGTTTATGAAGGGCTTTCCAATGAAACATACCGGGATCGCTGGAACCATATTGTGAGTCTGAAAGGCGAACTTGAGGAGTACAGTACATCTCTGCTATTTTTAAGCAGGCGCCTGAGCGAAGCTTACGGCAAACGGGCGGTTATACTCATTGACGAATATGACGTACCGCTGGAAAGCGCATATTTTAAAGATTATTATGATAAAATGGTCAGCTTCATACGTTTACTGTTCGAGTCCGCGCTGAAAACAAACCCGTCCCTGGAGTTTGCGGTATTAACCGGCTGCCTGCGGGTCAGCCGCGAAAGCATTTTCACAGGGATGAACAATCTCCTGATTATGTCTGTATTGGACGAATACTTTGGAGAATACTACGGATTCACGCAAGATGAATTAGACGAGATGCTCCGTTATTATCAAAGGGAATCCCGGAGGGAGGATTTACGCCGCTGGTACAACGGCTACATGATCGGCGGTCAAAGGGTGTACAACCCTTGGAGCTCCGTGAACAGCGTTCGGGCTGTTCTACAAGCGGAGGGGGCTCCATTAAGGCCGTACTGGTCAAACACGAGTTCCAACGATATTGTGAGAATCCTGGTAGAGAAGTCGGGGGCGCAAGGGCGTGCGGAGCTGGAGGGGCTGCTTGCCGGCGGGACGCTTATAAAGCCCATCCGGGAGGACATCACCTACGCCGATTTAACGCGTCCGGGCGATAATCTGTGGGATTTCATGCTGTTCACCGGATACCTGACCGCAGTTTCGGTATGGCAGGATGGTATAGATATAATGGCTGAACTCGTGATACCTAACAAAGAGGTAGAGAGTATTTACAGGAACAAAATCCGTGAATGGTTTAACGATAGCGTACGGCAAAGGGATTTATCCGGCTTTTACAAGGCGGTTGTGGACGGCTGCGCGCATATGGCGGAAGAATTTCTGCGGGATATACTGGGAAAAACCATCAGCTATTACGATTATGCGGAGAATTACTACCATGGAATTTTAACAGGATTATTCTCGGGAATGGAGACGCACATTGCGCGCTCGAATCGTGAATCGGGGCTTGGACGGCCGGACATAGCGCTGATACCGCTCAATATCTGGGGAACGGTGGTGATCATAGAGATAAAGATTTGTGAAAAAGCCATGGATATGGAGAAAGAAGCCCAAGCGGCGCTGGAACAGATTGAAAGACAGGGCTATGAATCAGAGTACCGCTCCGAGGGTTTTCAGTCATTTATATGGTATGGCGCGGCGTTTTACAAAAAGAATGTGGTATTGCGTGTAAAGGGTGTTTAGCCAATGCCAAGATCGAGACTGCCTGCAGGTCATTGACCCAAGTCATTATGTAAAAGCCCGCCCTTAATGGGCGGGCTTATTTCAGTATACCTTTTTTCGTCTATACTTTTGTGTATACAAGGGGAGTTTCAACGCAGCCCCTTTTTGGCGTCAGCGTATGCGTTCCTCTTTTCCTGAAGCGTTCATTATGTCATTATACGCCCATGAAGTCTCGTCGATATCATTGTACTCGTTCTGTTCCGGCAGATAGCTCGTTCCATAGTTAAGCCGCGTCAGTATCCTGTTCATTATAGATACAAGTTCACCTCTGCTGATATTGGCGTCAGGCTTGAAAGTGCCGTCCGGATATCCGGAAACAACGTCATAACCGGCCAATATCTTGATATACGTTTCCGCCCAGTGCCCGCCGATGTCTGAGAACATACTGTCTTGTTCACCCAGTGGGCCGGCGTCCAGGAACGTGTACAGGGAGGCTGCTAATTCAGCGCGGGTAATAGGACGCTCGGGTTTGAACGTACCGTCCGGATATCCGCTGAACAAGGTATTTTCAATTACGAATGCAATCGCTTTCGAATACCATTTTTGCTTATCTACGTCAGAAAACTTCAGACTATTAGGATCGCAGCTTTCTTTATTAGCATTAATCGCCAAGTTGTAGAATACCTGCGCAATCTCCGCACGTGTAATGGACGCTTCCGGACGGACAGAGCCGTTCTCGTAACCATAGATATAACGGAATGTGTGCGAAGTTGTCAGTTCGACAGCTTTTTCATAACTTATCACGCGGGGCGGCCTCGGCGGTATTGCGTCGCGGTATTGGACGGCTGCCGAGGTTACGGCGGCAGTCGGGGCCGAGGTTACTCTTGGAACCGAAATTCCGGCGGCAGTCGGGGCCGGTGTAACGGCTGGCGCAGCCGGCGTGGGTATTGGCGTGTTGATCGGTATAATGATCGACGGCCTTGGTCGCGGCCTGCTTGTCGGATACAGAGGATAACCGCTCGGAGTCGGCGTTGGCGTCAGTGTCCCAGTCGGTGTAGGCGTCGCAGTCAGCGTTGGCCTCCCAGTCGCGATCGCGGTTGGCGTTGGCGTCGCAGTTCGTGTTGGCGCCGCGGTCGGCGTTGCAGTCGCAGTCGGTGTTGGCGTTGCAGTCGGCGACGGCGAAGGCGTATCTGTCGGTGTAGGTGTCGGCGTATTTGTCGGCGTCGGCGTATTTGTCGGTATCGGCGTATCATTCGGTGTTGGTGTTGGCGTATCTGTCGGCGTTGGTGTCGGCGTATCTGTCGGTGTCGGTATCGGCGTATTTGTCGGTATCGGCGTATCCGTCGGAGTCGGCGTATCTGTCGGTGTCGGTATCGGCGTATCTGTCGGAGTTGGCGTCGGCGTATTTGTCGGTGTCGGTGTATTCGTCGGAGTCGGAGTCGGCGTATCGGTCGGAGTCGGTATCGGGGTATCTGTCGGTGTCGGTATCGGCGTATCTGCCGGTGTTGGCGTCGGCGTATTTGTCGGTATCGGGGTATCTGTCGG
>JAITDJ010000157.1 GCA_031282635.1 Clostridiales bacterium | reverse complement strand
GCCTTACAGCCAGCGGCGCGTCCGGCTTCTACATCCTTCATATCATCGCCAAGCATATATGACTGCGAAAGGTCAATGTTGTATTTTTTGGCAGCCGATAAAATCATGCCGGGTTTGGGCTTGCGGCAATCACAGTCAATTTTGTACTCAGGGCGCTCGCCCGCAAAACCTTTATCAGGATGGTGAGGGCAGAAAAAAATATCGTCGATATATGCGCCCGCTTTACCAAGTTCGGTTTCCAGTTTGTTATGAACGAGGCGCAGTTCATCGAGTGTCGCCTCGCCACGCGCAATAACCGGCTGATTGGTGATCACTATGGCGAGAAAACCCGTCTCGTTTATAGCGCGAATCGCGTCCGCAACGCCGTCGAGTAAATCAAGCTGTTCTGGCTTAGTGATAAAACCATTGAATTTGTTAAGCGTGCCGTCGCGGTCAAGAAATATCGCCTTTTGTTTGTGGGAAAGATTGCGTTGTTTTACCAAACCATTTTTAATATCAGCGGCAACTTGCGCGTAACGGTCGGGGGTCCCCATATCTTTGATATATTCGGGCGTGTTGTAGGCATAAACACTACCTTCATCACGGGAAATAAGCGGTTTTAAAATATCGCGGTCAAGGTCTACTTTTTCCCGATCAGGCTGTTTCTCTGTAAAAAGCGTCTTTGATAAGATATGTACTCCCGCATTCACCTGATTCCGGTAATACTGGCGCGGGTCGTCTTTATTAAGCCAATGAATGACGCGATTTTCGCTATCGGTAATGAGCAGGGCGCTGTCAAAAGGGTGGCTGTTCGGGTGAGCCACAAGAGAAGATCGCGCATGCTTTTCGTAATGAAAGGCGATAAAACGCGAGAAATCGAGGTCAAAAATAGTATCGCCGTGAAGCAGAATAAAATCAGTGTTTAGAGCATAATCAGGATCGGCGGCAATTTTGTACAGAGCGCCCGCGGTTCCAAGCGGCGAGGTTTCCGCATAATACGCGATATGACAGCCAAACTTCGCGCCATCGCCAAAATAATCCTGTATCACCTGCCCAAGATGACCAATTCCAATGATAATATCGGTAAGCCCATTTTCCCGCAAACATTCGAGCTGATATTCCAGTATTGGTTTTCCGTGCAGCGGAATCATGGGTTTGGGAATATCGGACACGACAGACGCGATACGGGTTCCTTTGCCGCCCGCCATAATAATTGTTTTCATGTGTTAAAAAAATGCTCCTCAAGCATGAGACATAATGCGTGATACATGGGCAGGTGTAATTCCTGTATTTTGTAGGTTTCGGTTTCCGGCACTATGAGCGCGACATCGGCGAGTCGCGCAAGCCGCCCGCCCGTGCCACCGCTCAAGGCTATGGTTTTCAGCCCATGGGCTTTTGCGGTAAGCATGGCATAAAAAATATTTTTCGCGTTGCCGGATGTTGAAATACCCATAAACACATCCCCCGCGTTTCCACAGCCACACACCTGTTGCGCGTAAATTAAGTCGCCGCTGACATCATTCAGCGTGGCCGTCATAAGCGCGGCATGGCTGGACAGAGCGATTGCGGGAAGTCCGCATTGCAGACGGGGGGCCAGATACGCAGCAGCCTCCTTGTCCAGCGCCTCAAGCGCCGAGATAAATCCAGCGGGCAGCGGGCGTTTTTTAACAAAACCCTTCATAAGCTCGCCGACAATATGATCCGCGTCAGCGGCGCTGCCGCCATTTCCCGCGACAAGTAATTTCTTATTTACGCTAAATGATTTTTCCATAAGGAGGTATGCATCACTGATATTATTCTGTATGCCATGTAATGTAGGGTATCGCTCGATTAATTGTTGTAAATAGTCCATGCCTGTGTTCCTATTTCAGTGAAGCTGGGGGTGAAAACCACGCCGTTTTTTTGTTTGAGCGCCTGTACCAGTTTTACACGACGCACCGGATCGCAGTAAATCATCATAAAGCCGCCCCCACCCGCGCCGGAAATTTTCGCGGATTCCGCGCCGTGGGCAAGCGCGTACTCATAAAGCTCTTCTATAAAGGTATTCGAGATTGACTCTGCCATAGTCCGCTTTGCAAGCCAGCCGTTCAGGAGGCAAGCGGAAAAATGTTTGAACTCGCCTTTAAGCAACGCCTCCTTCATCAGCACTGCCTGATGTTTTAACTCGTACATACTTTCAATACTTTTTTTGTTATGCTTTTCTGTATTCTCAATCTGCCGTTTAATAATATTCGCGCTCTCCCGTGACACGCCGGTATAATACAACACGAGCGACGCTTCCAGTTCATTGCGTATCCAGCGTTTCAGACGCAATGGGTTTACGATTACTCGCTCTTTTTCGTAAAACTCCATGAAATTAAAACCACCAAACGTCGCGGCGTACTGATCCTGTTTACCGCCCGCGAGCGCGAGGTCTTCGCGCTCGATTTGATATGCAAGAGACGCGATGTCGTATTCGCCCAGCGGCAAATTCAGCCATTCAACAAACGCCTTGATAATGGCGACGACCATTGTTGATGACGACCCAAGCCCAGAACCAGCGGGCGCGTCGGAAAACGTTGTCATATTAAACGATAACGGATCGCCGTTATGAAAATCCGCGACAATACGGTTATAAATGCCGGTATGCAGAGGCAGCGCCGCCGAAACCGCAAGCCGATTCTCCGCCTTATACGCTTCCTGTTTGTCGAAATCAGTGGCATTAAATACGATATTGCCATTATCCGTTGGCTCAAGAATACAATAGGCGTACATATCAATAGTCGCGTTCAGCACAAAGCCGCCATACTGGTTGTAATATGTAGCAATGTCAGTGCCGCCGCCAGCCAGCCCCAGACGTAATGGCGCTTTTGATCGGATTAACATTTTTAAAACAGCCCTCGCTTAAAGTTAATGCCACAAAGTTTTGTCTTTCCCAATACAGATACTGTTTATATATATTAGATTATGAGTCCGCTATAATATCATTGTAAATCGTTGGATTCCCATAGACATAAGGTCCAAACAAATAAATATACTTTGCCGGTACAAATTTGCCTGCCACTTCAGCCTTATTGTGCCTAATGTTCCAAGTGTTTACGACGTTTTGTCATCCCAAATGTGGAGAAGTGTATACAGCCCTGTTATACGAAATAAAACCTGCTACGAAGCATCCGTCATGAATGGCAGATATGCTTTTATTTTTTATATATTCGTGTACCTATACTTACAGCTAATTTCAAATTAGCCACAATTACTTTTGAATATTTATTTTGTTTCTTTTCTATATTTCACAGCCTTGTTAAACAAATAGCATTATATAGATTTTTTCGATAAAAATTATTTTCGTCAAAATGCTCTTTAAACCGTTGAATTATTTCTGGCCGCGAGGCTGGGTTGAACAATAAACAGTCTATGTATTCTGTTAAAAAATAGATGTAGGAATAAAATGCGTAATAACTTATCAAATCGGTATCCATAACATAATCGAAACCCTCACGCTTGAACGATGCGTTTATTTCGGCGATTTGTTCAGGAAATTGGATATACCACCAAAAATCACGTTCCGGTGGAGCAAGTTTAACCCAATCCCAATCAATAATCGTATAACATCCGTCGTGAACCATTGTGTTTCCACCGATGTCGCCGCTTGTAATAACAAACACATTTGGTTTTTGCATACATATTTCTGAAAACCGTTTTCGCTGGTTGTCAACATCAATCAATAATTCCCAATTCGATTTCACTATTTCGAAAATTACATCATCGGAGTATCTTTACATCATCGGAGTATCTTAATTCAGCTATTCGCGTTTCGAGAT
>JAITDJ010000132.1 GCA_031282635.1 Clostridiales bacterium | reverse complement strand
GTATGCTATCTTATTTTTAAATCGGTCTTCGACCGCGAATGAGGGCCGCGCCCCAAGCGTTTGACGCCCATAAGCCGCCAAAGAGCCGTGGCCTTTCCTCGGTTACTCGGCTAGCAGTCTGTTTTTTTCACGCTTTTTTAATTCCATCATATATTAGCAATAAGCACATAATAAAATTCAGGAGGACTAAAATGACTAATTTTTTTAAGAAGGTATCCGCATGGGGTTTAATAGCAATCATGGCGGTCGGTACTTTGACCGCGACTGTATTTGCGAAAAATTTTCATGAGAACTCACGCGCGTTTAATAGCGTCTATATTAGAAACAAGAATAATAAAGAAATAAAATTTAACGTTGCTGTTGGAGTTTCTTGCACAGAGGATCAATTAGTTGATATTGCGAACGGTAACTTAGATGGCGATAATTTTGAAATTTATGACGTAGTATATGCCCAACCTGATATACCAATGACACCAAAATTCGACCCCATAGTAAAAACAATTTATACTACTACAAAGACACCGACAGCTACAAAAGCTCTTGCAGGAGACTACTTTGTTATTTCTGCCGCAAAAGGTCAGGTTACCACCATTACAAATGGATGGAGCAAAAGCTTAAGCGCTTCCGTAACTGGCTCTTATAAAGATTATGGCAATTTAGGATTAAACGCGACTATAACAAAATCTTATACTAAAACCGATCAATTTTCTGGCCCCCCAGAATCAAGTGGGTATAACTCGAGAGTATATCAAGTAAAATTTTACTATAATGCTGGGAATTGGACACAATATTACGACAAATATGATGCTTTCGGAAATTTAATTATTGCTGGGTTTGTAAAAGGCACATATACTGAACCTCATTCATTTTTGGCATACAGCTACGATGTCGCCGCATAATCATAATGCGTTAAATAGCGTATAAATATAGTTTGGGTCGAGTATGCTCCTTGAAGCTATGCTCGAATCAAACTTTATTTGTATTCCTAGAGAATGGGATTGTAACATGTCATACTGATAATTTTTGAAAAGGAGTCCGATATGAAAAAAATGATTCCTAGGTAAACTGTGACGTTGTATATAACCGCCGGCGTCAAATACGAAATCGCCGTTTCCTATCTTAATATTTTAATATACGAAATCAAGCGTAATTTTCCCATCCAGGCGCATACTAAACACAACCTTATTCATCATCTGGAGGCATATATGAAAAAACGCGTATTTTTATGGGCGGCGCTGGGAGTGCTGGCTGTTCCGACGTTATTCACACTGTTTAATAACCAGTCCGACGGGTTTACGCGTTCCGGCGCCGTTCCCGCGGCGACGGTAAAACCCTTTGCGCGCTCGGCCGAAGCTATGGATTTTACCGGATTGACGTTCAACGCGTGGGATTATAAAGCGGCGGCCGAAAAGGTTGGGGCACGCGCGAAAAAAGCTTACACGCTCATGATATTTATGAACGGATCGGATCTGGAAAGCGAAAACGGTGCGGCCACGTCCGATCTGGCTGAAATACTTCAGTCGGGCGTAACCACGGAGAATGTAAATATAGTGCTGTTCACAGGCGGCACGAATCGCTGGAGAAACGAAGTTATACCGGAAAACGAATGTATGATCTGGGAAATCTCAGAGGGCAAACTAAAGGGCGTTACGGGCGTCGGCCTGTTGAACATGGGCGATCCCGGCACGTTAACCGGTTTTATTAACCTGGGCTATTCGGCGTTTCCCGCCGAAAACTACGCCCTAATTATGTGGGATCACGGCGGCGGGGCAATAGCCGGTTACGGGCAGGATGAAAAATTTGACGACAGTAATCTGACGCTGCTGGATATGAACTACGCGTTCGCAGAATCGGAAGCGACGCGTAAAAAACTGGAGTTACTGGGTTTCGACTCATGTCTTATGGCCACGGCTGAAATGGCGATGGTCGCGTCTGACTACGCGAAGTATTTAATCGCCTCGGAGGATTTGGAGCCCGGAAACGGCTGGGACTACGGCTTCCTGTCGGCGTTTAACAAAGGCGCCGCCATGAACGGCGCGGAATTAAGCCGAACAATCGCCGATCGGTTCATGAATTCTTACGCGGGCGATACCGACGAGATACTTACGATATCCGTAACGGATCTATCCAGGGCGGGGTACGTGATGAGCGCGATGGGCGCTTTAATGTCGAAATGCGGTGATAATCTCGACCTTTCGGCTTCATTTCAAACCTTGGCCAAACGCCGGGGAAACACGAAAACATTCGGCGAAGGCAGCCCGCGTGACAATCAGTGCGATATGGTCGACCTGGGCGATATGGCGCGCAAGTTATCGGATATGTATCCCGGGGAAGCTCAAACGCTTTTGACTGAGCTGAATACGGCGGTAATATATAACAGGAACAATTCGGACGTAAAATTAGGAGGGCTAAGCGCGTATTATATTTACGGAGGCCGTGATATCGGCGATCTAACGCTTCAAACTTACGATTCCCTGAATATGGACGGCAATTACACGGATTATCTGAATGGTTTTTTTACCGTACTAACCGCCGGCAAACCGGTAACCCGCGCGTCTTTTGCCGCGCCTTCCGACGATACCCCCGTTGATCTGACCGCGTGGCGCGCGCTGCCCGAAAAGCCCGGGCGGTTTATCCTGACGGGCGTTCAGGGTGACGATTACCCGGGCGGTCTGTGGCCTAAAATAAACGGCGAATATATCAGCCTGTTTCCCATTGTCCTTAACGGCCGCCGTACGCTGTACGCCGCCCCGGCGGTGATGAACGGCCGCGAGTGCGACTTGATTGTGCTTATCAGCGCGCGGCGCCCGAATGGCAAAATTCTGGGCGTACGCCAAAATGACGGGCTCGTTATACAAAAGGGGTTTGATGAGATTAAGCCGGAAGATAAACTTCAATTGTATTATAAAGAATATAATTTTAAAGAATATAATTCCGCCGATAAAATCGAAACATGGGTGACGGGCGGGGAAATTAAAGCGGATGACGGACTGAGGCTTGAATGGGCCGCGCTTGAGCCGGATATGTATATCAGTACGCAATTCACAGACGATTATGGCAATTTAAGCTATTCTCAGCCGGTTAAAGCGTATTAATATCTTGACATTTATATCAATCCGATCTATAATTATGCCATTATTGTTAATATTACCTAAATTTTAAAGAAAGGAGAGTCTTCTAACCGTACTGTACTTTAAAATACTGTTAAGAAAGGTCGAATCATCAATGAATAGGGCAAAAGTGTGGTTTGCGGCTGTGCTGGCGTTAATTTTTTTGTTATCCGCATCAGCCTGTACAAGCAATGCGACGACAAGTTCAGGAGAAAACGCGGCAGGCGGCGATCTTATCGGCGTCGCTATGCCGACACAATCTTTGCAGCGCTGGAATCAAGACGGCGACAATATGAAGAAGCAATTGGAAGAAAAAGGCTATCAGGTAGACCTTCAATATGCCAACAATGATATTAATACACAGATCACCCAGCTGGAGAACATGATAACCAAGCAGGTAAAAGTATTGGTTATTGCGTCTATAGACGGTTCCTCGCTGACAGATACGCTGAATAAAGCCGCCGATGCGGGTATTAAAGTCATCGCGTATGATCGGCTGCTTATGAATTCGCCGAATGTAGATTACTATGCGACATTTGACAATTATAAAGTAGGAACTATTCAAGGGCAGTATGTGGAAGAAAAACTCGACCTGAAAAACAGCGCCGGACCTTTTAATATTGAATTTACCTCAGGCTCGCCTGACGACAACAACGCGTTGTTCTTTTTTAACGGCGCTTTCGATGTACTCAAACCCTATATCGACAGCGGCAAGCTTATCGTTCCCAGCGGGCAGACGCAGTTTGAACAGGTGGCTACCTTGGCTTGGGACTCCGCCACAGCGCAGGCTCGTATGGATAACATTATAACGGCCAATTACGCGGGCGGCGCAAAACTTGACGCCGTGGTCTGCTCCAATGACTCTACGGCGTTGGGAGTCGAAGCCTCGTTGAAAAACGCGGGCTACGGCTCGGCTGACAAGCCGTTTCCCATTATCACCGGGCAGGACTGCGATAAACCCAATGTGGCGGCGATGATTAACGGGGAGCAGTCTATGTCTGTATTCAAAGATACGCGTACACTCGCGGCGCAGGTAGTCAGCATGGTGGACGCCATTCTGAAAGGGGTCGAAGTGCCGGTCAACGATACAGCTACATACAACAACGGCAGCAAAATTCTGCCTTCATTCTTATGCGATCCTGTCTTTGCCGATAAAGACAATTACAAAGAACTTTTAATTGATTCCGGATATTATAAAGAGTCTGACTTGCAATAATGTAATGCCCGTCTGCAATGCAGACGGGCAATTTGGGTATAAGGAGGATCGTGTTGTCAGCTATACTGAAAATGGAACATATAACAAAAATGTTCCCTGGGGTTAAGGCGCTTAACGACGTGAATTTCGATGTTGAAAAAGGTGAAATTCATTGTCTGGTCGGGGAGAACGGCGCGGGTAAATCTACTCTGATGAACGTACTGTGCGGTATTTACCCCTATGGGACATATTCGGGATCTATTTATTTCCAAGGAGAAGAGACTCAATTTAAAACTATCAAAGACAGCGAACATACAGGCATTGTGATCATTTTTCAGGAATTAGCGCTGGTACCCACACTCTCCATACGCGAGAACATATTTTTAGGTAATGAGCGAGTAGAAAACGGCGTGATCAATTGGTACATGACAGATCGCGACGCGTCCGAAGTCATGAAACGCGTAGGGCTGCATGAAAATCCGCAGACTCTGATCAAAGACATCGGCGTGGGCAAGCAGCAGCTGGTGGAGATTGCCAAAGCTCTTTCACGCGATGTACAGCTTCTGATTCTGGACGAACCCACTGCCGCGCTTAACGAGAACGAATCCAATAATCTGCTGAACCTTATGCTGGAACTGAAGAAAGACGGCGTTACATGCGTTTTGATTTCCCACAAATTGAACGAGGTAGCGCGGGTGGCGGATTCGATTACGATTCTTCGCGACGGCGCCACGATTGAAACAATCAAACGGGGTAATCAGCCCATCAACGAAGCGCGTATCATTCGCGGAATGGTAGGCCGCGACATGGTGGATCGCTTTCCTAAACGCGACGCGAAGATCGGTGAAATTGGTTTTGAAATTAAGGATTGGACGGTACATGATCCATTGCAGCCTGACAGGATCAAGATTAATCATGTAAATTTAAATGTACGGCATGGTGAGATTATAGGCATTGCGGGACTTATGGGCGCCGGACGCACCGAATTAGCCATGAGCGTTTTTGGTAAAATGTACGGCGTCAATATTTCCGGACAAATCATAAAAGACGGCCGGTGTCTGACAATTCATACCGTTCGGGACGCGATTGGCGCAGGTATCGCTTACGCTACCGAAGATCGAAAAACATATGGATTAATCCTGATCAAAGACATCATTGACAACATCTCGCTGGCCAGTCTGAATAAAGTCAGCGCCAATATGGTTATCAACCGCAACCGTGAGATACAGGCGGCGGAGGAATACCGTGAAAAACTGAATATCAAATGCTCGGGCGTAACGCAGCGCACAAACGATTTGTCCGGCGGCAACCAGCAAAAAGTAGTGCTGAGCAAATGGATATTCGCGGAACCCGACTGTCTCATTTTGGACGAACCTACCCGCGGCATTGACGTAGGCGCCAAATATGAAATTTATACCATTATGAACAATCTGGCGGAAATGGGAAAAACGGTCATTATGATCAGTTCGGAACTGCCAGAGATTCTGGGGGTTTGCGATAGAATATATGTAATGGACGAAGGCGAAATCGTCGGTGAGTTAACGCGTGACAACGCCTCGCAGGAAGCCATTATGAAATGCATTATGGATAATCACAGGGAGGAAGCGATTTAATGGACGCCTTGAAAGACGCGATCCGCAGCAATGTACGGCAGTACGCCATGCTGTTGGCGTTGATCGTCATTACTTTGTTTTTTCAGATTACAACGAACGGTATTTTGTTGTACCCGCAAAATGTAGCCAATCTTATCCAGCAAAACGCTTATGTGCTGATCCTTGCGGTTGGTATGACGCTATGTATTTTGACAGGCGGAAACATCGATCTCTCCGTGGGTTCCATATGCGCCTTTATCGGAGCGGTCATCGGCACATTCATAATCAATTGGAAAATGCCTATAGCGCCGGCAATACTTCTTACATTACTGGTAGGCGCGCTCATCGGCGTCTGGCAGGGATTTTGGATCGCGTTTGTGCGCATACCCCCGTTTATTGTCACTCTAGCCGGAATGCTTACTTTCCGCGGTCTCACCCTGACTATTCTTAAAGGGCTGACGCTGTCGCCGTATCCGGCCGCTTTCCAGTTCATCAGCGCTGGATTTCTCGGAAATAACTTTGTCGGATTTCATATATCTACCGTGGGAGTCGGCGTTGTTCTTATAGCCGCTGATATTTTCTTTGGGATCAAAGCCAGAAAAAAACAGCGGCAATACGGATTCGCCGTACTGCCTGTCAGCCTGTTCACCGCAAAGATAGCTTTAATTTCATTGGGCATCTCATTGTTTACATATTGGCTGGCCTCTTATAAGGGTATACCAATGATTTTGCTCCCCATCGCTTTTTTGATTGCCGTGTACTCGTTCTTCACCGCAAAAACTGTGCCGGGCCGCTATATATACGCCATGGGAGGCAACGAAAAGGCGGCGCGGCTCTCCGGCATTAAAACGGACATAGTCCTCTTTCTCGTTTATGTAAACATGGCGGTTTTATCCGCTATAGCGGGCATTGCCTTTTCCTCCCGTCTGAACGCTTCCTCCCCGCAAGCCGGCCAGAATTTCGAACTGGACGCCATTGCCGCTTGTTTCATCGGGGGCGCTTCCTCAACGGGCGGCGTCGGCACCGTCTTCGGCGCTATCATCGGCGCGCTCGTCATGGGCGTTTTAAACAACGGAATGTCCATGATGGGCGCCGGAACAGACAAGGTGATGGTTGTGAAAGGTCTGGTGCTTCTGCTGGCCGTGGGTTTTGACATTATGAGCAAATCACGATCAAAAGTGTGAAAGAAGCGGGATCCCGCCGTGTTATAACTAAGGCCGTAGGCGAATGGGTTTGATAAGGGCATCTTATTGACTGTTCCACATCATTATACTATACTAAAAAACAAGGAAACAAGAAAATTTGTAAGTGTTAAGTATCCGAACATAATTAAGGAGGGAAACAGTCATGCATCAAAACTCAATCAGGAGCGATATAAAAACTGAGCGTAAAATAATCAGCGTTTCGGTGAAGCGCCAGCTTACAATTCCACAGAAGTATTTCGACGTTCTTGGCTTTAGCAGTGAAGCCGAATGTATTTTACAGAATGACAGCCTGCTGATCCGGCCTGTGCGTGTCACGGGCGGCGTAGAATTCTCCGAGCAGATATTGTCCGACCTGATATCACAAGGCTATGAGGGGCAAGAGCTACTTGAAAAATTTAAAGAATATTCGAAGGCTGTTCGACCGGCTGTTATAAAAATGCTAGAGGACAACGAAGAATTTGCCAGAAACGAAAAGGGGCGTATCCCGATAGATGAGCTCTTTGGAACGGAGGAGTAGCGAATGTACGAACTTCGATATAAGCCGCCTGCGGAGAAGTATCTGAAAAAACTGATAGAAAAAGGTCTTATCGCTTCTTATAGAGATGCGCTACTTAAAATCTCCGAAGACCCGTACGGCGCGGGCGAGGCAAAAACAGGCGATCTCGAGGGTATTTACTGCTGCGACGTTTATTACAGTAAAACCAACTATGAAATCGCTTACCAGATACTTGAAGAGGGAGGATAATAACCCGTACAATACGGAAACAAAGCGGCTACTTAAAATTTTCACCAATAAGGGCATCCGTTCAAACGAAGGAAACAACATTTTCACATCCGGAAATGCCTTGATACATCTTGCCGAATATTTCGCGCCGCCGGACAAAATTGATTTGTCCGCGACCTGCGGTTCTGCCCCCTATACGTCAAGGCTGGACGAAATAAGCTGTTTCGGAATAAATCCAAATGGCAATGTAAACCTGTGTTCGATAACGATTGGCAATATATACAACGACGACGTTCTTGACATCGTTGACGGCTATGACCCGTTCAGCAATCCTGCGTGGCACGCGGTATTGGATGGCGGTGTGGCGGGACTATTACGATATGCGGAAACTCAGGGTTCAACGGTGAATATAAGCGATTGTCGTTCTGCTTGCGATATTTGCCGTAAGGTCATGTCGGCAATGAAAGCGAGGATATTATGAATACCTTGATTTTTAACGGCTCACCCCGTAAAAATGGCGGAACAGCAATGCTTTTTGATGAGATTTGCACCGAAAATCGGAGTTGGGACGATTAGCTATCTTGAAGGAGCAAAAAAATGTGTAACTATAAAGAAATACTTGAAACGAAACGGTTAAAACCCGGCGAATCGTGGCGCGTTTACACCACCGCTCTCGGCGAGTTGAAAGCATATCGTTTCACCGTCATTTTCGCACGGCATAACGGCAAATGGCTGTATGCGCGGCATAAAGACCGCGATACATTCGAGACGGCAGGCGGTCATATCGAACCGGGCGAAACGACCCTTGATTGCGCTAAACGTGAGCTTTACGAAGAAACAGGCGCGGAAAAGTTCTCAATCTTCCCCGCGTTCGACTACGCTGTCCACACCGAAACCGAATTTTCCTACGGTCAGGTGTTCTACGCCGATGTGCAAACCCTCGGCGAACTGCCCGATTATGAAATGGCGGAAGTACGGGCGTTTACGACAATTCCCGGTAAATTAAGATTTCCGCAGATATTGCCGGTTTTATACAACGAAATGGATAAATGGCTCGGCAGGGACAATGTAAAAGACGAATATTGGGATGTGTTAGACGAAAATCGCAGCCTCACCGGACGCAAGCATAGGCGTATAGACGATATGCGACCCGGTGATTATCACCTTGTCGTCCGCGCGTGGATTATGAACTGCAAGGGCGAATTTCTCATCACTCGCAGAGCGTTTAATAAAATCGGATTCCCCGGTATGTGGGAGGTTCCGAGCGGCAGCGCGACGGCGGGCGAACAAAGCCTTGAAGCGACTGTTCGCGAGGCGAAAGAGGAATGCGGCATTGACCTATCGCCGGAAAACGGAACATTATTCTCGACCTGCCGGCGCGGCAACTCGTTTTATGATAACTGGCTGTTTCGGCAGGATTTTGATTTGGCCGATGTGAAACTACAAGAGGGAGAAACCATTGACGCCCGCGCCGCGACATGGAACGAAATTGACTATATGATGGAACGCGGCGAGTTTATCGGGCGGGATGTGTTCCCGGAGTTTGATTTGTTGGGGAGAATAGAGGTAATCGGCAGTTGCCAACTGCCGATTTAGACGGCGAGAATAGCTTTCAGCAAATTCGGCAGTTAATAACTGCCGAATTTGCTGAGACGAAGTTTTCGGCATTTTGCCGCGTCGGATTCACCCATCATAGAGAAATACTGCGAAAATGCAAAACGCTTGATGCGCGTTGGTATTATATTCTGCGTTGCGCTGATGAGTTCCGGAGCGTCACGACTTTGAAGAACCCTTCTTGACGTTTACCGTTTCCAGTTCCGCTTTGGTCGTAAGGCTTTAGGAGTTAAAAGCAATTAACGTTGGAGTTCGCACCACTCACATGATACGAAGGGTATTCTGTTAAAAATCTATACTGCTGCACATATTTGTATGTTTTTATTTAGATTTGTTGTAACAGTTATGTTACCCATCCGACAGACGAGCGTTATCTTTTACCGCCGCGCCGCTTGTAGTCGGCTTCGATTTTCTTGCTCCATTTTTCGTCAAGCCCGGCGCCCATCGGCGCGGCTCGGAAGCAGGCAGCGACTTCGGCGACGGCCTCATAGACGACCGCCGCACCCGCGCTGTCGGCGTGATAATTATGCGCGCGGCTTCGGTCAATACCGAACCGCGCGCAGTCTCCACTCGGTGGTTATGCGGCACTCGCCGTCAACGGCTTTTTGTTTTTCGAGCATAACGTTGTAGCCGCCGATGGTATCGGTCTCCAGCCCGCCCATAGAGCCGCTCTTGTCGAGAATGAATACCAACTCCGTTAATCCCTTTTTCATTGTGATTTCCTCCGTTCAAATTTAGTTTATGAACAGAGTTTACCACAGAGCGGCTGGTAAAAGGTCGCGCGGCAAGCGACAAATCAATACTCGCCTGTGTCGATATGCTTTTGCACGACAGCGACATAATCGTGCGCCTTGCCGGTAAATGATTCAGGATTTATTGGGTGGTGCAGGTTGAAAATGAAGCCACTCTCGCCATAACGTCCCTTGCCGTTCTCATCCAAGTTTTCCTCTTCTACGGCAACATTGACGATTTCAAAACACATCAAGACGTGATTATCGCCTTCGACTATCGGCTTCTCCCAAAGAAGACGGCACTCAAGGCACATAAAGCACTCTTTGATTCTCGGAGCACTCACAAGCGTTGCGGGTTCAACAGTAAGCCCCGATTGCGTTATTTCGTCATCGTCATATTCGTTGTTTTCTATTGTCGCCGCGCATTTATCGTAAATCTCGGCGGAAGGAAAATTCAGCGCAGTCACACCAGTTTCGTGTATCGCTTGATAGAGGTGACCGTTTGTGTTTACGCTCGACAATATGGCGTGTTTGCCGTTGAAACAAGCCCAGGATTGTAAGCAGGCATTAGGCTTTCCGTTTGTCTTGTAGTTCGTTGCTACAAGCAATGGCGATGGTATCGCGGTAACAAAATCAATCCACGAAAAACCGAACATTTCCATATTGAATTCTGCCATTGCCGCCGGGTGTTCTGAGTATTCTTTCTTCATAGTGTTTATCCTCCTAATATCGGCGCCCATTGCCCCATGCCAAACAGTCCTCGTACATATATCGCCGCTCCGCACCGGGGCTTTCAGCCTCATACATTTAATACGATATGCAGCGGCTCTACGCCGGTCAGCGCAAAACTGCGGCTATCCGGCTGGCCGCTTCCCACGTATATGTCTATCTTCCCCGGCGCGTATACCTCTTCGCCCGCCTCGTCAAACACGGACAGATCGGGTTTTGTCAGCGTGAACAGCAGCTCGGCGATTTCCCCTGGCATTATTTCATTATTGTTAATACCTTTAAGCGACCAATTCGGTACATCCAGGGATTTATCCTCATGGCTGACAAACAGCAGCGACGACTCATTCCCCTTTATTCTACCGGTGTTTTTCACCTTGGCCGTAACAATGACGTTCTCCCCTTCTCTAACGGCCTTAATATCGGAATATTCAAACGAGGTATAACTAAGGCCGTAGGCGAATGGGTACAGGGGTTCGTTCTTCATAAAACGATAGGTACGCCCCTGCCCGCTTCTCATGCTATAATCCGTTATGCCGGGCAGTTCCTCGCCAGTTCTGTAAAATGTTACCGGCAGTTTACCCGACGGCGAATAATCTCCGAACAGCAGCGAGCCTATTGCCCGGCCGCCTCGCGCGCCGGGGTAAAAGGCCTGTACAATGGCTTTGCAGCTTGCGTCCGCTTCGCGCAGATCCATTGAGCTGCCCGTTATATTAACCAGAATAACAGGCGTGCCTGTTTCCGTAATGGCCTTCAACAATTTACCCTGCAATCCGGGGAAGCGCAAATCCCGTTTATCGCCAGCCGCGAAAGCGTTCGACGCGTCGCCTTCCTCGCCTTCCAATGTCTCGTCAAGGCCCAGCGCTGCCACAGCCACATCCGCCATTTTGGCCGCTTCAATCGCCTCCGCCATTCGGTCGCCCGGAATCAGCTCCAAATTGGAATCCGTTTCTTTATACAGATGGCAGCCTTCCGCGTATAATATACGCGCGTCCGGCGCGGCTTCGCGGATACCGTCCAATACGGTAATATACCGCGACGCAGTACCGTAATAATTGCCGATCAGCGCGTTGATGGATCCCGCGTTCGGGCCGATAACCGCGACAGTCTTAACATCCTCACGTTTTAAAGGCAGTATGCCGTCATTCTTAAGCAGCACCAGCGAACGGCGGGAAACCTCCTCAGCAAACGCGCTGCTCTCAGGCGTATCGTTTTCCAAATAGGAGATAGAGCTGAATGGCACGTCTTCCGGGTTGTCAAATAAACCCAGCCTCATACGTGTGATAATTAAACGGGTAACGGATTTTGTAATGGTCTCTTCGGTAATAAGCCCCTCGCTTACCGCCTGGTTTAACAGCAGGAACAAATGACCGCAGTTTAGATCACAGCCTTTGTTCATCGCCAAGGCGGCGCTTTCCACGGCCGTATGCGTTACGCGGTGGAACTCGTGAAAATCCTTAATGGCCCAACAGTCGCTGGTTACATGGCCGTTAAATCCCCATTCATCCCGCAATATCCGAACCAGCAGCTTTTCGGAACCGCAGCAGGGCTCGTCATTGGTACGGTTATACGCGCCCATAACCGCTTCTGCCTTAGCTTCCTGAACGCAGGCCTTAAACGCGGGCAGATACGTTTCCCGCAGTTCCTTTTCCGATACCACGGCGTTGAATTCGTGCCTCAGAGCCTCCGGACCGCTGTGCACCGCAAAGTGTTTGGCGCAGGCCGCGGCTTTCAGGTATTTGGGATGATCGCCCTGAATGCCTTTAATAAAGCCGACGCCCAGACGCGATGTCAAATATGGGTCTTCTCCGTATGTTTCATGCCCTCTGCCCCACCGCGGGTCGCGGAAGATATTTACGTTAGGGGACCAGAACGTGAGTCCTTTATAAATACCCCTGTCATTGTACTTGGAATTGGTGTTGTACTTTGCCCGGCCTTCCTGCGAGATAATCCCGCCCGCTTGTTTCAGCAGCCCTTCGTCAAAAGAGGCCGCCATACCCACCGCCTGCGGAAACATTGTGGCGACGCCCGCGCGCGCCACGCCGTGCAGCGCCTCGTTCCAGTAATTATAGGCGGGTACGCCCAACCGGTCTATGGCGGCCGCAGTGAATACGGTTTGGCTGATCTTCTCCTCCAGCGTCATCCGCGAGACCAGATCTGCGGCGCGTTCCTCAAAGCCAAGGCTTTGATCCTGATATTTTTCCATATAAACACCCCTTTAGTATTGTACACACGGGCGCCTAAAAGCTCAAGAATAATCTTTGCCGGCAAAATCTTATCCCTTGACATCCTTTAGTCAATCTGATATTATTATGATATCAAATTAGTTAAAGGAGATATCATTGTGAATCAGACCATTGGCGAAAAGCGGGCCGCTTCAAAAAACGGTATGCCGGTACTTATCGGAAATATCCTGTTGACGCTGATATGCTTAACCCTATTTGTCTTAATAGTAATTCTGTTAAGCGAACCCAATGCCGCAGGCAGGGCTTTGCTTATCGCAGCGCTGGTAATTGTGTCCATATATTGTTTTATTGCCGGGCCTATTGTTTTTTGCGGCGTTAAGACTCTAAAGCCCAATGAGGCTCTGGTGCTGACACTGTTCGGGAAATACCTCGGCACACTGAGGGGGGAAGGCATCTTCTTTGTCAACCCGTTTGTAAGCGCCTTTAACCCGACAATCACAAACACCGGCGATATTGAAGTAAGAACCGGCAAAATGGGGCAGTCTTCCTTATCAATCTCGTCGCTTGCCAGTAAAAAGGTCTCGCTGAAAAGCATTACCCTCAGCAACGAAAAACAAAAGATCAATGACGCGCTGGGCAACCCCATAATAATCGGCATCGTGGTTATATGGCGGGTAGTCGACACAGCCAAGGCTGTTTTTAATGTGGATAATTATAAAGAATATCTTTCCATTCAGTGTGATTCCGCTCTGCGCAACATTGTGCGCTTATATCCATACGATTCCGGTGACGAAAACGAGATGGAAAATACGCTGCGCGGCGGCAGCCAGGAAATCTCGGAAATGCTGAAAACCGACATTCAGGAGAAAGTGGTTGTGGCCGGGCTGGAAATTCAGGAAGCCCGAATAACGCATTTGTCCTACGCGCCGGAAATCGCTGCGGTTATGCTCCAGCGTCAGCAGGCCTCCGCCATTATCGACGCGCGCCAGATGATTGTCGACGGGGCGGTCGGCATGGTGGAATTAGCGCTGAACAGGCTGAACGAGGGCGGCCTGGTGCATTTAGACGAGGAGCGTAAAGCCTCCATGGTCAACAACCTGCTGGTCGTATTATGCGGAAATAAGGACGCGCAGCCGATAGTTAACAGCGGCAGCATATACTGAAAATGAATGAGGATAAAAAGAAACAGATACCCCTGCGCGTATCTGACGCCCTATGGAAAGAACTTGCCGCGTGGGCCGAGGACGATTTCCGCTCGATTAACGGCCAGATAGAATACCTGCTTACAGAATGCGTGCGCCGGAGAAAAAAGAATAAATATCCGGAATCGGAATAAGCCAAGCGGGGGGGATCTTTTTGTCCCTCCCACTCGGTTTTATTCCGCTAATCATTAGGACATGCTCGGAGGGAAAGAGAATATTTTTTTGTTTTTACCACATCCTATTATAGAAATATCATTTATTAAAATATGGAATAAGGAGAGGATTCACATTGAGAGGTTATCCTGAAGTTCTTTTAGACCCCGAGCAATGCGCCGTCATCGTTATAGATCACCAGCCTCAGATGTATTTCGGCGTCGAAAGCCACCCGCGGAGCGAGATCGAAAACAGTATTGTGGGGCTGGCCAAAGCCGCGCAGGTATTTAAGGTTCCATTAATCCTCACCACCGTAACCGCTAAATCCTTTTCCGGGCCTCTGGTAGAAAAATTGCGATCTTTGTATCCGCGGGTTACCCCCATAGACCGCCAGTCTATAAACGCGTGGGAAGATCATAATCTAAAGAAAGCCGTTGAGGATACGAGACGTAAGAAAGTGGTCATCGCGGGTCTGTGGACGGAAGCGTGCGTATTGTTTCCCGCGCTCAGCATGCTGCAAGACGGTTATGACGTCTATACAGTGACGGACGCGTGCGGAGGCGCTTCCAAAGAAGCCCATGACATGGCGGTCTTTCGCATGACGCAAGCGGGCGTCAAGCCTGTGACATGGCTTCAGGTTATGCTGGAATGGCAGCGCAGCTGGGCAAACAAAGATACCTACAACGATGTAATGAATGTAATCAAAGATCACGCCGGGGCTTACGGACGCGGCGTGGAATACACCGAAAGCATGGTAAGTCCAAAAGAGTACGCCACAGTTTGAGCATAAACACATTAGCATAAACACAGAAAATATAAAAGGGGCCGCCGCGCCGAATAACGCGGAAGCCCCTTTACGCGCGGCCTCGTAAGAAATTTTTGCCCGCGCGGTGGTCGAAAAAACCCCTTTCCTTTCAATCGAACGCCCTTCAATCGAACACTTGCGTTTTTTCAAAACAGCCCTATAATACTTATTAAAAGAGGTTATACCCGAAGTCGGAAAGGGGCATATTTATGAACCCATTTTTTGAACAAGTCTACTCTGTCGTAGAGAGCATACCTTATGGCAAAGTGGTCTCATACGGTCGGATCGCCAAAGCGCTGGGCCGGCCCATGGCGGCGCGCGAAGTCGGATGGGCTATGCGCTGCTGCCCGGAACATTTGCCGTGGCATCGGGTTGTTATGGCGGATGGTTCTATCGCCGCCAGCGCTTACGCCGACAAGCGTAAAGCGCTTTTAACAGACGAGAGCGTTGATTTTCTGCCGGACGGCCGCGTTAATATGGCGTCTTGCGAGTGGTCTGTCAATTAATAGTCGAATACCCTTCGGCCGCGACCAGCGCGTTGCCTTCGGCTGATTGCAGCCAGCGGAAAAGCAGCCGTTCCGGGCTGTCTTCCAGGGCGTTGTCGCGGATAACCGTGTAAAAATCATTGCCCAGAGGGTACGCCCCGCTTGAAATGCTTTCTTGATCCGGAAAAACGCCGTCTACCGAAATAAGCTTAACATTAGGGTCGCTTCTCATAGTTGTAACAAAATAATAAGCGTTATATCCGATTGAGGCGGGTCCGTTATCATAGTCGGCAATCGCGTTGAACATTGTGTCCATACTGTCGAAAACAAAAAGGCTTTCGGGAGCGGATAACATCGGCGTGTCATGCATTACAAGCTTTTTCATCAGCGTTTGGCTGCCCGCTGTTGAATTGCGCTGAAACGCCGCGATTTCCATCTGCTCACCGCCGACTTCAGCCCAGTTTGTAATTTTACCCGAATAAATATCCACAAGCTGCTGCGTAGTCAAATTATCGACAGGATTTTGCGTGTTCACCATAAAAGCTAAAGCGTCTCGGCCAACCGGCTCGATCTCAAGGCCAAACTGCACGCCTTTTTCTTTTATATAATCGCCTATCTGATCATCCTTTTCCATGACTATAAGGATGTCGGCTTCATTATCCACCAGACGCGTATATGATACATATGTGCGGTTGAATTCCGCGTACTGCGCGCAATCAGCGCGATCCTTTTCCATCATGACAGCGGCGACAGCCTCGCCCAACGGAATCATCGCGGTAGAGCCGTCCACCCGTGGGTATTCGTCTTCGCTGATTTTTAACCCTGTTACGTCAATTTCAGACTCCGTTGGCGGCGCGCTGACAACGCCGGTCGGATCTTCAACGGGCTCGCTTGCCGCAGACTCTTCAACGGACGCGCTTGCCGCAGGCGCCTCAGCGGACGCGCTTGCCGCGCCGGCCGGCCCCGCCATACTCACGCAGCCGCTAAGCATCGCCATCAACACAAACAAGGCGGCCAAATTTTTAATTCTCATGATATGCAACCCCTCCCCATAATATGTACAACCTATTCTCTATTAGATATTTCAGTCGCTCACAAGTCCGTTTATATCCTCAAGCGGAACCTTCACAAACCATGTTCCGTCCGGCGCTATCAAGCCGCCGCTCCTTCCATTCGCCGCAAGGTAATAATCCCCGATCCACTTAAGCAGATCAAAATCCGACGCGTCAATGCCTTCTATATTTATTGAAGACATCGGCTCGCCGTCATCCCCGTTTTCGGGAGACAGAGACTCCGGCTGGCCGAAAACCTCCGCGGCCTGATCCGTATCCCCATAAAACGAGCCGTCCGCGCTTACCACCATGTTGATCAGAGAACCCGCGCCATTAAAATCGTCGAACGTATAACCGACGCCTACCCGACGCATTCCGCTTAAAAAATATACGGGCTGCTCTCCGAACTTCCATAACTGGACGTTAAAATACACAGGCTCACATATAACGCGCCCATCTTGATCCACAAACCCATACACGCAATGTTCAGGGTATCTGGAATCAAAAAGCCCGGGGTAAGGATAAACCTGCCCATAGCCGTCCGACGGGATAAATTCCATTACCGATTCGGAATAATACCGTTCGAGCGTTTCAGACGGCGTATAAGGCGCGAGCGCGGCCAGGCGCTCTTTAAATGATGAAGACAACGGCGTTCCCGCCGTATCATTCGGAGTTTGCTTTACGCAGCCAAGTACAAGCGCCGGTGTGATCATGAGGCATAACGCTGGTTTGAAAACAAAAAGACTATTTTTGATTTTTTCACCCCAAATTCTTTATTTATTTTTAATATCATCGCTATTATTCTATTATACTATAAAATTCTGCCTTTGTCTACTTGACGCCGTTATAATTATTATCCATTTTGCTCATCAGGCAAACGCCGCACAGCCCCACCGCAGCCGCGGCGCAGGCCAGCAGACAAAGGGCGCCGTTCCAGCCGCCGGCGTTTGACTCAAGTATGCGCGACGTAGGCAATAACGGCGTCAGAAACGCGGATTTAACCGGCGTATTCCATAAACCGCCTCCCATGGTCATAGCCAGCAGGAACCATGGCGCGAAAACCCACGCCGCAATCCGCCTTACTCCGGCTAACGCCAAAAAACAGCCCAGGGCTGAGGCGTACATACCCAGACACGCGAACGCGGCCATTATGGGCACGGGTACGACCGTATCATAAAAAAAGCGCATGCCTACGCCATATAAAACCGAATCCAGGCACCATACAATCCAAAGCACAGGCAAACAGGACATAAAGCACCGCTTAAGGGCAAGCCCGCCGTGCGCCGCAATACGCCGGTTATCCCGTCCCGGCGCCGTTTGTGCGGCGTGCGGGAATGCCAGCAAAATAAACAACACCGGCACACCGTAGATTGGCGTCGAAACAAACGGCGGGCCGACGATCGGCGGGCCGATATACTTTACGGACAGGATGGGCTTTCCGTCATACAAATTCGCCTGCAAAGCCGCGTCCGGCGCGCCCAGCGATTTCAGCCGCTGATCCAGCAGGATCTCGGCGCGCAGCGACGCCAATTCAGCCGTAATATACGTCTCCGCCTCAGTTGTGTCGGCTACGCCAGGCGCCGGATAAAACAGCGCCGCTTTGTTTTTGCCATTTAATATATACCGGCTGAAATAGTCGGGTAAAACCAGCAGCCCCAATATTGAAGGATCTTCCTGAGCGGCCTCTTTACCGGACTTCGCGTCCGCCGGCACAATCTCCAAGGCTTGTACCGCGCGCAGGGCATTGATAAACCGTTCAGTTAATTCATCCGAGCGTTCCGCCGTTACAGCGATCTTTAAATCCGGCGGCTTTTTATTCAGCGCGGACATACTTAACCGGCCCAAGATAAGCTGGCATAAAACCACCAGGATTAGCGAAGGGATCTGCCTATATATATTTTTTATATAAATTCGCGACAAAATCAGCATATCGCCCTCCTCCACCGCACAGCGGAAATCGCGGCGCACACAGCGGACGGTATAAAAAACGCAGGGAAATTCACAACCCGCGGCGCCGCGCCTCCCAAAATCCATTCAGACAATAGGTGGGCCAGCCATGCCGGGTTACACGCCCTGAAGCTGTAATCCATCAAATAAACGGGATAAAAGCCGCCGCCCGCGAACAGCATCAGCGATAATACAGCGAAACACCCCAGTAACGCGCGCGACGGAGCGCTAAAAGACGCCGCTTTGGATCCGGCGCCGGAAAACCCCATACATATCGGGCAAATCAGCAAAGCCATTATAACGGCCGAAACCACGCCCCTGTCTACAGAAACGGACGCGCCCAACGATCCGAGGCATATTGAGGCCGCAAGGCTTAAAACCGCGGATATACCGGCCGCAAGCAGCATTTTTGCCGCCCAAACATGAAAAAAACTGACCTTGCGCACAGCCAGCCTTCGCATATATCCTCGGGAAAACCGCCGCGCGGCGGAAATCGATAAAAACGCAGCGGTAACGGCCGCGCAAAGAAACAGCCCCAGAGATACAGCCTGAATTTGATATTGTGAAACGCTTCGCGTCACTTCCAGCCGCTGTTTGCGCGTAAGCGCTTCAAAAGCCAGAGACAGGTCAAACTCCTCCGCCGCCCGGTATAATTCATCCCGATCGCCGATATAAACGCCGGCCGTATCATAATAAGCCAATGAAATGTTCTGAAGCCTGTTAACGACGTTCGCGGCCTCAGTGATTAAACCGTAACAAACGCCGCCCACAAGCGCGTTATGTGATTTAACCAGTACTTCAGCCTCACCCCGGCCAACAAGAGCGTCCACCAGATTTACGGGGAATTCAACATAAATGTCAACCTGCCCCTTTTCCAGCAGTCTTTCGCCTTCCTCCCCGCTAACAATATAATAGTCCTCAGTAAAGTCTCGCAGAGCCGTGCCGAGATACTCAACCTTCAGTCGTTCATCTTTGGATACCACGGCAACTGACACGCCGAACGGCGCCCCCAATGTCACAAGCCCCGGCGGGAGACTTGTTAAAAAAACAGCCGCGCTGAACACGAGCGCGGCGATTATCAGGGGCAGCATCTTCACGTAAGCGTACAGATCCGCCACGAATATTCTGAAGATCTTCATAACGGTTCTATCCTGGCTTCCGGAAGCGTCAATAAACGCGCGCAAAGTCCGTTAAAATCATCTTTATCGTGAGAGACCAACAACAAACCCGCCCCTTTTTGCGCTTCTTCACGCAGAAGCTGTTTTACGGCGGCGCGGGACGCCTGATCCAGGGCGCTGAATGTTTCATCCAGCAGCAAAACGTTAGGATCGGGAATTAAAGCGGCGGCCAACGACAGCCTGATACGCATGCCCGCACTGCATTGACGCACATGTTTGTGCAAATAAGACGTAACACCGCACCGCTCCACGCATAGACGAACCCTCGCGGCCGCGGTTCTTCCCCGCAGCCCGCAGATTGCCGCTTCCATCATCAGGGTATCACGGCAGGTCATATACGGCGTAAACCCGTCGTCTTGCATACAGTACCCAACCTCGCCGTTCAGCCTGAAAGAACCTCCGTCGGGCTTTTGGACGCCCGCGATAATGTCCAGCAGTGTGGTTTTGCCGCACCCGTTAGGCCCGTAAATACCCAGACCCTCGCCGGGCGCCAGGGAAAATGTGAGAGGCTGAAACAGCGGACGCTTATAATTCTTTACCAGGCCCTTCGCTTCAAGCGGACTTCCGCTACCTTGCCCCATAGAATAATAATCTGTTCAGCAGCGACTGCGCGTCGTACCCAGCGTCCTTTAGTTTCCCCAGCAAAACCATTACATTGCTTATGACTTCACCCATGTCCATATTGTTCATCGGATTCTCCGGGTCAATATACAGCAGGTCATTGTAACCGGGCGGGGTGATTTGCGCGGTATCAGATTCGCCGCTGTAATTAACCGTCAGTTCAAACTTATCGCCCGCCCCCAGCGCGACGGACGACGAAGCCTTTTTCCCCTCCGCCTCTATACTGATTTTCAGACGGGAATCATTAAGCAGATAAAAAAATTCCGTTATGTCGTATGGCGTATCGATTATTTTTTCCAATTCTTCCCATACAGGATCCAACGTAAGATCTACATTCAGATTCGGCGTCATCACGCCATTATATTTTTTTAAAAACAGATCGGAGAATGTCCCTAAAGCAATATTAAAATCCCGGCCGCCGCCGCTTTGCGCATATCGGCCGCTGATATTAACCGTGCCGCTTAAACCGCCGGCCCCGCCCGCTAAGTCGCCGAATAAAGACACTTCCGTTTGTCCGGATGAACCGCCCCCGGTTAATTGTATTTCATATCCGGCGGTCAGCTCGGCCCCCGCGTTTATTTGCAAAACATCGCCGGACTTCAACAGGTACCCTGACACATGATTTCCGGAATCAATATACAAGCCCGCAAGCAGTCCCGAATCACCGATTTCCCGCTCCGCCTCCGCCTTGAGATCCATAAGCTTGGCCTTTACGCCATCGGCGTCATAAATATCTTCAGAATAATTATTCAGCAGTTCAACCAGTAACTCAATGTACTCATCGCTGCCGATGATCGCGTTAATGGCGGCGGCCTGCCCCTTCCGTAATTCAGCTTCCGTAACTGTTATCATATGAGCCCTTATCTCATGCCTATTTATTTCCATTAATGCGTTTTTGTCTAGGGTGAACGACATGTCTTTCACCGCCGTTTTCAGTAAGTCACGCGTCATATCGCGCAGCCCGCCCGTATATTGAGCGGCGTTTTCTTTGGCCTGCCGCGACCCCTCAAGCTGTTCATACGCGCTTTCAACTATATTCATATCAGACAGATCTATGGCAAGATCTTTTGAATATAGTTCAGGCGATGACAGATAAATCGCTTTTTCATCCATCGCCGCGTTAAGCGATAATAGATCCTGGCCGGCTATCGTCCATTTACCGGACAATAAAGACAAAAAACCCTTCGAGATCGCGGATGTACGTACATCAAAACTCAAAACGGAATTGCAGATAATATTAGCTATATTGTAGGAAAACTCATTTTCGACGCCCGCCGCTTTCATTATATCTTTAAGGAACCCCGCGTCAGTCCTCGCGCCAATATAGAAGTTATGTTCCTGATTATCGGAAAAATATGATAAGGACAGCGCGCCGGGGTTAACGGCGGATAATAAGGCGCTGGAAATCGCGTCGTCGGTCAATAAACTATCTGTCAGGCCAATGGCGTATGACTGTACATATTTTGAGGCGTATGCCCCGTCGCTGACAAAAAGCTGCGCCCACGCCCGTTTATAAAACGCTGAAAAGGCCGCGGCTGCTATGCAGAGTAGAATGATAATGGAACCCGCGATAATGAATAGTTTACGCCGCGGGGCTTTTTTAGTATTATTGATGTTATTACCGCATTGTTTGCAAAACTCAGCGTCATCACTGTTTTGCGCTCCGCAAAATTCGCAATCCATAGTAAATCACTCCTTAATATTAATGCCTTGGTTTAGGTATCAGGCAACACCATGTAACCTGCCGCAACATTATATCAAACTATTATCCAAATTACTACAAGAGATATCGACCGTCTCGGACAAAACTGTATTCCCATAATATTTGGGAAACCGGAGTGAATTATTTAGTCATGCGTATTGACATGGGGTGACAGAGAGTCTTTTATTATATCGGCCTCCCCGTTCCGACCGCCCAGCCGAGGCTATCCTGTTGTATTTTGTACAGCCTCGCGAACAGCCCGTTCCCCGCAAGAAGCGTTTCTCCTGAGCCTTCCTCAATCAGCCGGCCGGCATCCAGCACTGCGATTTTGTCCGCGCCGACAACCGTGCGCAGCCGATGGGCGATGACAATCACCGTCCTGCCTTTGACAAGTTCCGAAATCGCGGCCTGTATCTGCGTTTCGTTCTCCGGATCGAGACTGGCTGTGGCTTCGTCCAGCAGGACAATCGGCGCGTTTTTCAGCAGAGCGCGGGCGATGGAAATCCGCTGGCGCTCGCCGCCCGAAAGGGTGGAGCCGTTCTCGCCGATGACGGTTTCGTAGCCGTCCGGCATTTCGCGGATAAACCCGTCGCACCGCGCCAGCTTCGCCGCCGCGTAGACTTCCTCGTCAGACGAGTCTTTCTTTCCGATGCGGATGTTGTTCATCACCGTATCGTTGAACAACACCACGTCCTGAAACACGAAACTCATATAGCTCATGAGCCGCTCCGGATCGATTTCGCGGATATTCCTGCCGCCAATCAGAATCTCACCCTCGCGCACGTCCCAAAATCGCGCGATCAGCCTGGATATCGTGGTCTTGCCGCTGCCGGACGGCCCCGCAAACGCCGTCACGCTGTTCTGGGGGATGGTCAGACTGACATTTCGGATAACGTCCGCGTCGTTATAAGCAAAAGACACGTCTTTCAGCTCCACCGTGTAATCGGATAGTTCCGCGCTCTCGTCACCAGTCATGGGCGGCTCCTCGCGGAGCGTCTGCATACGCCTGGTGGATACCAGCGTGTAGAAAAACTCCGGCAGCAGTGTGAGAATCACGATAACCGGCGAGTAGATTTTCACGCTGATAATCAGGAACAGCATCAACGCAATCGGCGAAAGCGTCCCGCCTGTCAAAAGCGTCACACCCGCAAGCGTCACCAGCCCGATGCCAACCTGCAGGATCATCATGGCAAGTGTGACGAAGGTTCCGGCTGCCGCTTCAAATGTAACAGCCTCTTTCAGCATGGCGCGCAAGGCGTTTTTCAGAGCTTGCGACCTTTCGCCCGCCAATCCGAACGCCTTGACAACTTTGATGCCTTCCAGATACTCCTGCATCTGCTCCGCCACGTCCAGTTTTGCCTGCACATGCCTGTCCCCAATGGACATCAGCTTTCTCGTTACGAGGATCAGTCCAAAAGCTGCGGGCAGGGCGGCGAACAGCGCCAGCGCCATGCGCCAGTCGTAAAACGCAAGCAGCGCGCAGACCAGCGTGACGGTGACGCCGCCGCCGAGAAGATTCGGCAAAACATGGCTCATAGTGTGCTCAATCGACGCGCAATCGCCCATAATGTTGGCGGTCAGTTCCGACAAATCCTTGCGGTTGAAGAAGCTGAGCGGCAGGCGGCGCAGCTTTTCCGCTACCTCAACGCGAATTTTCTCCGTTTCGCTGTAAGCGGTCGTGTAGGTCTTGCGGTATTCGTTGCGGTAAACGAAAAAGTACAGCAAAGCGGCGGCAGCTCCCGCTCCAAGCCACAGCCACAGCCTGTTTGTGTCCAATGTTCCGCTGTCTGTCAACGGACGCAGCAGCAGTGTGATGATCTGAATGGCAATGCCGAATGGCAAGATCATACAAAGATTGGACAGCACCGCGGCAAACACGCCTCGCTTCAAGTCCTTGTAACCCTCGTCCGACAGCCTTAGCAGTTTTTCAATTCCGAACATTCGCGATCCCCTTTCTCGCGCCAAGCGTCCAGTCCATCGCGCCTGTGTATTGCTCCCACATGCGACTGTAGCGCCCGTTTGCGGTCACAAGCGTTTCATGCGCGCCCTCCTCCAATATTTTCCCCCTGTCCACCACAAGGATTTTATCCGCCCCCCGCACGGTGGAAAGCCGATGCGCGATGATGATAACGGTCTTGTCTTTCATCAGTTTCGACAGGGCGAGTTGTATTTTCCGCTCATTCTCCGGGTCGGCAAAGGCGGTGGCCTCGTCCAGAACGAGAATCGGCGCGTTTTTTATAATCGCCCGCGCAATCACAATCCGTTGGCGTTCACCCCCGGAGAGGTGTACGCCGCTTGAACCAATCACAGTATCGTAACCTTGCGGCAGCTTCTCAATGAAATCATGGCACTGCGCGGCTTTGGCGGCGGCAATGATTTGCTCCCTTGCAGCGTTCTTGCCGCCGATTCGGATGTTATCCAAGATGCTCTGCTTGAACAGGAACACATCCTGAAATACGAATCCTACGATGGACATAAGGTATTCGTTTGCCATATCCCGGATGTCCACGTCTCCGATTTTGATCGCCCCCTCGTTCACGTCATAAAAGCGTGGAATGAGATGGGCAATGGTGGACTTGCCGCTCCCAGACGGGCCGACAAGCGCCGTAACCTCGCCCTGCTTGGCGGTGAAACTCACGCCCCCTAACGCGGCTGTTTCACTCTCGCTCGCGTATGAGAAAACGACGTTTTCAAAGGATACCGAGTATCCCGCCGTCATCTTGGGATCCTTCGCTTCAGGCAGCGGCTGTGCGGCCAGAACCCTGTCCATCCGCTCGATCCCGTCCGAAATCTGCGTACCGAGGGACGACGCATACATGATTTTTGTAAACGGCGTCGCCAGTGAGAAAGAGAACAGGATATAGAATACCGCTGCCAGAGCAAACCTGGCGTAGTCGTCTGCGCCGCCGGCGATCAGAATAATCGCGGGGATCAGGAACACATACACATGGCCGATGATGGTCATGAACGCCGACATGAACTTCTCGAACGAGATCGTATATTCTTTGGCGAAGCGCCCATAATCGGTGATAATCCGGTGGAATTTGCGGAAGGAGAATATGGTCTGATTGAAGGCTTTTACTACCGAAATTCCGCGCACGTACTCCACAGCGGCGTTGCTCATTTCCTCCAATGAATCTTGATATTGCTTCATAAAATTCTTTGATTTTCCGCCCCCCATCGCCGCCATCTGTATGCCGTACGCGATGAGGAGGGGGACAAAACTCGCCAGACCAAGCCTCCAATCGAAGACAAACAGCACAATCAGCGTAATGATTGGCATCGCAAAGGAACCCGCCATATCCGGAAGACTGTGAGCGACGAATCCCTCCAGCTTTTCGATGTTCTCGTCCACAATTTTGCGCAACTTCCCCGTGGCATTAGCGCTGTGAAAGCCCAGCGGCAATGACGCGATATGCGCCGTATACTCCAGCTTGAGTTCGTACTGCGTCCGAAACGCCGCGAAGTGGCTGCACATCAGCGCGAGGAAGTTCAGCAGGATTGCCCCCACTGCGCTTCCCGCCGCGAGCCAGCCGAGATTTATCATGTACGCCGTGTCCAACGCTCCCAAGTCGGCGAAATGGACGACAAGCTCCCGGATGATGTAATAAATGGCGATGAATGGCGCGAACGAAACCGCGACACTGATTACCGCCAGTACGCAGGAAGATACAATCAATCCCCTTTTGCGCGCGCCAAGTTCCAGCAGCCGCGCCATGCCTTTCTTTTGCGGTTTTTCCTGTTTCATATGTCATTTCCTTTCTCCTCGGGGGACAAACGTTCAAGTGTCCGCCGGCAATCGCTGCGCTTAATAATATAGCACAACAACCTGTCGCGGCGTTATCTTATTTAGACGCATATTATTGTTTTTAGACAGAAACTTTTCGATAAGGTCAAGGACTGAGGCGGCGAAATCCGAAAGCCATTATTGAAATTTCTTATAGCATGAGATAAAATAGGGTTATGCGCATAATGTTTTATCCGTTCGGCGGAAAGCGGCGCTCACCTTATAAAGCGGGGGGGTTTTATGGATCAGGATATGCTGCGGAAGATAATCCAAAATATACTTGATAAAATAGATCTATCGTATCTTATTATACTAATTTTATCGCTTATGCTTCATGAGATTGCCCATGGGTTTGCTTCATACAAGCTGGGAGATCTGACCGCAAAAAATGACGGCAGACTTTCGCTGAATCCGCTGCGGCATATTGACCCAATAGGATTTATATTAATGATGACGTACCATTTTGGGTGGGCTAAACCCGTAATGATCAATCCTTATAATCTGAAGAACCCTAAAAAGGATATGGCGATTATTTCTCTTGCGGGGCCGGTTGCGAACTTTATCCTGTCAATTCTGTTTTTTATCCCTATGTTTGCGCTGCAGGCGGTTATGCCGGCGTATTTTACCGTGTTTTTTGAACAAGGCTTCTTTTTGAACATTTCATTGGCGGTATTTAACATGCTGCCGGCGCCGCCTTTAGACGGCTCAAAAGTTTTCGGCAGTTTTCTGCCCGATCGTGTTTATTACAAAGTAGTGCACTCAAATCCAAGGATCTGTATGGCCGTGCTTTTACTGTTGTCATTTACGGGTTATTTATCAAAAATTATAGAGCCCATTTTATATGGCGTATTTAATCTTTATTTTTTTACTGCCTCGTTGATCGCCGGATTATTGTAATTTTTGGAGGGCTTATGATATACCGTATATTTTCGGAGAAAAAAACCGGTTATGATATAGAAGCGCGAAATCTTTTTAAAGACTTGAAAGAGAACCTTAATATATCAGAACTTAAAGCATTAAAAATAGTTAGCCGGTATGATGTTGAGGGAATAAGCAAAATAGGGTATGAAACCGCGAAGATATCGGTATTTTCAGATCCCGCGACAGACATTGTCACGGATGAGGAATATCCCCTTGCGCCGGACGAATACGCTTTCGCGGTAAAGTACCTGCCGGGCCAGTATGATCAGCGTTCCGACAGCGCCGAACAATGCGTCATGTCCGCAACGGGTGAGACGGCGCGTATCGAATCCGCTAAGCTGTATGTGTGCGGAGGACCGCTGAGCCCCGGCGCCATACAACTGATTGAAGATTATTGCGTAAATCCGGTTGACTCCATGAAAGCGCCGTTAGAGAAACCTGAAAGTGTGTTTTCTCCGGCTAACATACCCAATGATATTCCTGTTCTGCAAGGTTTTATTGATAAGACGGAAGCGGAAACAAACGCGTTGGCTGTTGATATGGCGCTGGCTATGTCCGGCGCCGATTTAAACTTCTGCCGGGAATACTTCCGGGATACGGAACATCGTGATCCCACGCTTACCGAAATTAGGGTTATTGATACTTATTGGTCTGATCATTGCCGGCATACGACGTTTTTAACAGAAATTTCAGAGATAGATATAGAAGATGGGCCATATGCGCATGTCATCAAAGAAGCCTTGAATCTATATCGTACAGAAAAGGCTAAGCTTGACGATCGGGAAAATAAACCGGTCTGTTTGATGGATATAGCCGTTATGGGTATGCAAGTCCTCAAAAGCCGCGGAATGCTTCCGGATTTGGATGAATCGGATGAAATAAACGCCTGTAGTATTGTAGTACCCGCTGAGGTTGACGGTCGAACTGAGGACTGGCTTGTCATGTTTAAAAATGAAACGCATAACCATCCGACCGAAATCGAGCCATTCGGCGGAGCAGCCACCTGTTTGGGCGGGGCAATCCGCGACCCGCTCTCCGGACGCTCATATGTGTACCAGGCCATGCGGGTTACCGGCAGCGGCGATCCGCGCACGCCCGTGGAACATACGCCGCCCGGTAAGCTGCCGCAGCGGAAAATCACACAGAGCGCGGCGCGCGGCTTCAGTTCATATGGAAACCAAATAGGTCTGGCCGCGGGGCAGATATCAGAGATATATGATGAAGGTTACATTGCCAAACGTATGGAAATTGGCGCCGTCATAGGCGCGGCGCCTAAAACGCGCGTAAAGCGGGAACCGCCGGCCGAAGGCGATGTCGTAATTTTAGCCGGCGGTCGAACGGGGCGTGACGGATGCGGAGGCGCGACCGGTTCGTCCAAAGAGCATACCGAGCGGTCCCTATTTTCGTGCGGCGCCGAAGTGCAAAAAGGCAACCCCCTTGTGGAGCGGAAACTGCAGCGCCTGTTCCGGAACCATAAAGCCAGCCTGCTGATTAAGCGGTGCAATGATTTCGGCGCGGGAGGGGTCGCGGTTGCGGTCGGGGAACTGGCGGACGGGCTGGATATAGATCTGGACAAAGTCTCTAAGAAATATGAGGGCTTGGACGGCACAGAACTGGCGATTTCGGAATCACAGGAACGCATGGCGGTTATAACTTCGCGCCGCGACGCGGAAACATTTATTAAGCTGGCTGGCGACGAAAACCTGGAAGCCGCCATAATAGC
>JAITDJ010000123.1 GCA_031282635.1 Clostridiales bacterium | reverse complement strand
ACTGCTTTTGTTGGCGCGGCGCGAGAAAACCACGCCGACGATCAGGGTAGCAAGCAGATATAACCCCAACGCTGCGATGTTTAAACCCATACTGGAAACCATGAAATCCCCCTTGAATTATAATGTCACGCCATTCTTAAAAACAGCGATTTCCCTCATACCGTTTTGCTCGGTTTTAGTCAATACCTCACCGCTCGCAAGCTTAATCACATATTCATACAGTTCGTCAGCCAGCGCTTCCAGCGACGCGCCCGAAGCCAGCGGCCCCGCGTCGAAATCGATCCAATTGCGCTTTTTGTTGTAAAGCGGGGTGTTACTTGAAATCTTAACAGTAGGAACAGGCGCACCAAACGGCGTCCCACGGCCGGTGGTAAACAGGATCAGATGTGCGCCGCTTACAGCGAGCGCCGTCGAGGCCACCAGATCATTGCCCGGCGCCTGAAGCAGGTTCACGCCTTTCTCCTTCAGGGAACCGCCGTACGGCAGCACGTCCGACACTGCGGCCGTTCCGGCTTTCTGTGTACAGCCTAAGGCCTTATCCTCCAGCGTGGTAATACCGCCCGCTTTATTCCCCGGCGACGGGTTTTCAAAAACAGGTTGACCGTGACGTTCATAATACTCTTTGAAATTTTCGATTAGTAAAACGGTTTTCTGAAACACCGCTTCATTTTTACAACGATTCATCAGGATGGTTTCCGCGCCGAACATCTCAGGCACTTCGGTCAGAATCGCGGAACCGCCCTCGTCGATCAATCGGTCGGAAAGCGCGCCGGCCAACGGATTTGCCGTGATGCCGGAAAACCCGTCGCTGCCCCCGCATTTCAAACCCACAATCAGTTCGGACGCGGGAACGGGTTCGCGCGCGTCCTGTCCGGCTGCCGAAAACAATTCGCCCAGCAGCCTCAGCGCCGCCTCGATCTCATCCTGTTCATCCTGGCAGTTCAGGAATTTTACGCGGCGCCCGTCAATATCCCCGAGCGCGCCTTTTATAATCGATATACCGCAGTTCTCGCAACCCAACCCCAGTACAAGCGCGCCGCCCGCGTTCGGATGCTTAATCAGCCCGCTTAACGCCTTTATGGTGTTATCCTGATCCTCGCCTAATTGAGAACAGCCGTAGGGATGAGGAAAGCAATAAACGCCTTCGACGCCGCCGGTGATTAGTCCCCGGGCTTTTTGGGCGACGACACGCCCAATGTCGTTAACACAGCCCACAGTCGGTATAATCCAAATCTCATTCCTTATGCCAATTTTACCCCCATGCCGCTTAAAACCCATAAATACGCCGGATTCACGCGGCGTACGCGGCGCGAATGCGGGCATATACTCATAAAATCGCCGGCCGCCGCCTAACCCGGTGACAACATTATGCGTGTGCACCCATTCCCCGGCCTTAATATCTATGGACGCGCGGCCGATAGGGCATCCGTATTTTATCACCTCATCACCGGCGGGAATATCCTTCAGCGCGATCTTATGCCCAAAATCCACCAGCCGCCCCGCTGTTCGGACGGGCTCGAGCACAACAGACACATTATCGCGGGGATTAATCTGTAATATGTTCATTTAAAAAATCCTCCACGGCCGCTTTCATGCCGCTGGCGGCTATATGTTGCAACTTTTCCGATACGGAATCCGCCAGCCCCGGTATTTCCGTCAAATCCCGCCCCCAGAAATCCACGCGGCTCAAAAATTCGGCCGTCAGCCTATCCGGCGGCAGTGAGGCGTTATCCGCGAAAAATTCAAGCACAGGCGTTTCGTCTATTATTTTATAATCGCCGCCGCCAACATAAAAGCGAATCAGAGCAGCGAACGCAAAACACAACGTTTCCGGCAAACGCCCTGCTTGCTCCTGTGTCTCAATTATCGCGGGCAGCACTCGCGATTTGAATTTCGCCACGGAATTAAGCGCAATCGAAAGGATATCGTGCTTTATATACGGGTTTTCAAAACGTTCCAGCACGGAAGTGGCAAACCGCCTTACCTCGCCGGCCGGCAAAGGAACCATTGGGGCCAGGTCATCATACAGGGCTTTTTCCAAGAAAGCGCGCATGGTTTTGTCACTCATCATTTCGCCGACCGTTTTTAAGCCCATCAGGTACGCCGCCAGCGCGGACGACGTATGCGCCCCGTTAAGTATGCGCACCTTTCGTTCGCGGTAAGGGCGCATGTCTTTTGTGAATATAACGGGCAGCCCGGCTTTGTCTAACGGGAATTCAGCCTCAACCGCCTCCGGGTTTTCGCACTCAATAACCCATAGCGCGAACGGCTCGCCTGTATCCAGCAGTTTATCCGTATATCCGAATGCCAAGGTTTCCGCCTCGTCACGCGGATATCCCGTAACAATACGGTCTACCAGCGAGCTGCAAAAAATATTGTCATTATTCAGCCATGAAATGAATCGCTCCGGCAGATTCCACCGCGCGGCCAGTTTCATACAGCATTGCCGCAGCTTTTCCCCATTTTTCTCAATCAGTTCAACAGGCAGTATAATTAAGCCCTTATCCGCGGCGCCGCCGAAAAATACAAAACGTTCGTACAGAAATTTAGTCAGCTTCCCCGGATATGTTTTAGGCGGCTTTAAAGAAATATCATCGCCCGCGTCATACCCAACGCCGGCTTCCGTTGTGTTGGACACAATGAAACGGAGTTCCGGCGACTTCGCGAGAGCTGCGTAAGCTTCGTATTCTTTGTAGGGATCCACACATCCGTCCACGCAGGTTATGACGCGTTTTTCCGATAAAATCTTCCCGTTCAGCTTACCGCGCAGCAAAACCGTATACACGCCGTCCTGGGCGCGCAGGGCTTCCAGGCTGCCGCGCTCTATCGGTTTGACTATACATACGCTGCCGTTAAATACGCCCTTTTCGTTGGCGATATCTATCATATACTCCACAAAGGCGCGCAGAAAATTACCCTCGCCGTATTGCATTATTTTAACGGGCCTCTTTATTTTTCGTACCGTTTCGTTTACCGGCTTCATTTATCCAGCCCTCTCAGAATCCAAAAAATTTGGCCGTGTTATTATAACTGATATCCTTAACCAGTGTGGACAGAGCCTTAACGTCGTTCGGATACTCGCCGTTTTCCACCCACTCGCCCAGCAAGTTACACAGGATACGGCGGAAATACTCGTGCCTCGTGTAGGACAGGAAACTTCGGGAGTCCGTCAGCATACCAAGGAACCCGCCCAGCAGGCCGCGGCCGGCTAGACCGGTTATCTGACTTTCCATACCCTGTTTTGTATCATTAAACCACCAGGCGCCGCCGTGCTGTACCCGGTTTATAACGCCGCTTTTGGGGAAACAACCGGCTATTGACTGTAAAATAGCGTCGTCATTGGGGTTCAGTGAATACAAAATGGTTTTGGGCAGCGCGTCGTCGCGCTCCAGCCTGTCCAACAGCGCCGCCAGACAGCCGCTGCATTCACGGCCGCTTATGGCGTCAAACCCTGTATCGGGGCCCAACCGTTTCAAACCTTTGGCGTTTAGATTGCGCAGCGCGCTGAAATGCAGCTGCATAACCCAGCTGCGTTTCGCGTACTGCCTGCCCAGGAACAGCAGCAGAGCTGTTTTGTACGCTTCGATTTCATCTTCAGTCAGTTCTTCATCGTTCAGAGCCTTCTTAAATATTACGTCCGCGTCTCTCTCGACGTAAGGGATATAATCCAACCCATGATCCGAAGCGCGGCATCCCAACGCGTCAAAATATTCGATTCGCCTCTCCAGTGCGGCAAACAGATCCCCTATCGTTTTAATTTCAACATCAGCGGACATCCCCAGCTTTAACAAACATGTTTTAAAATCGGATTTCTCAATATTTATGTATTTATCGGGACGGAACGCCGGTACGACTTTTGTTTTAAAATTCGTGTCCGCGGCGATAACTCTATGCCATTCTAAAGAATCGGTCGGGTCGTCCGTCGTAGCTATGGCTTTAACATCAGACCGCGTGATAATGCCGCGCACGGATAAATCGGGATCAGCCAGTCTTTCATTGCAGATGTTCCAAATCTCCCCGGCTGTTTCAGGCGACAGCGTCGCGGTACATCCGAAATAGCGTCTGAGTTCCAAATGCGTCCAGTGATAAACCGGGTTGCCTATGGCTTTGGGCAGCGCTCTGGCGAAAGCCAAGAATTTTTCATAATCCGGGGCGTTACCCGTTATCACATCCTCTTTTTCCCCGTTAGCGCGCATCAACCGCCACTTATAATGGTCTCCGCCCAGCCAAGCCCGCGCTATATTTTCAAAGCGGCGATCCTTTGCGATTTCTTCCGGGCTCACATGACAGTGATAGTCAATAACAGGCATGGAAGCCGCGTATTCATGAAACAGCGTTTTTGCCGTTTCGCTGTTTAGAAGAAAGTCACTGTCCATAAAAGTTTTCATAACAGTCCTCCCGGATATTTTTTTATTGATTTAGAGCAGTTTATTGTCCAACGCCTCAAAACGCAGGTTCATTTGATCATTCATATTAACGATAGCGCCGGTTTCGCTGCGACTCTGCTCTGCCAGCTGCTCGAACAGCGCCGTAAGCCTGGACGTCAATTCCTGATTCGCGGCGGTTATTTTGTTTATGTTATTTTGCAATGACGAGTTAAGCGATTGATAAGCGCCGGCCATATGATAGTCTACAATGCTGCCGAAACCATCACCCATTTTCTGTGTTATAGACTGCAAACTGGACTCGTAATGCCCCAGGGCGTCCTGAAGCGCGCTCTGGTTTTTTTCAATATACTTAATATGCTCTTCTAAAACGCCGACCGATTGTTTATAGCCGTCGGAACTCTCTTTCATCTCTTTACCGGACAACGCCAGCATATCTATATGCTCCGAAACCTTAGCCAGTTCCATGGACAAAGATTTTACGTGCGTTTTTAATACGTTATCCAATTCCCCAGCGGCTAATTTCAACTGATTAGAAACGGTTTCAAATCTAAGCATTGATTCATTGCTTTTAGTTTGCGCGGCGGAAGCGGAACTCAGTACCTCGGCCCATTCCCGCAGCGGCTTGTCCAGCACCGTACCTATGCCGGTCATTTCACTTGAAAGCTCTTTCATGGTTAAGCGCAGGGCTCCCGAAAGGGTTTCTTCCAAATTGGTAATAACCTTGCCCAGCGTATCGGCCTGGTTTTTTAGAGCAGTTGTAATCTCGCTTTTAAAACGAAGTAAAATAGTGCCGAAATCACCCGCGTAAAACTGGCCGACTTCCCGTTCCACATATTCTTCCAGTTCCGCGGATAGCCGGGCGGATACCAGCTGAAAGTCAAACAAGCCGGCAAATAACCTTAAAATGGCAAAAATGGCTACGGAAGCCACGCCGAACATGACGTTATAATTCTCGTACCGGCTGAAAATTACCGCCAGCGCGAAGCCGATGACAGGCAGCATCGGTTCAAAACCAAGCACACATCGCTCTATACTGTCATAACTCCATCCTATAAACGAGAGCCGGAGTATGTATTTGCGTACAATGACGTTTAAATGCACACCGGAGGTATTTTTTTCCGCGACTTTTATGTAATCGGCAATGATATTTTTCAGCAGGCCGAACCGCGTCTTCTCCAAGTCGGATCGGACATTTATCGGTTTGGCGTTGAGCCTGAAAAAGCCGAAATGTGTCTGATATCCAACGCACACTATGACGCGAAGTATAATGATAAACAGGCACAGGCACAGATACCCCCCGAACACATAGGGGATATTCTCGTTTCTGCTCAACATATCAATAACATCATTTATAAAAGCCATAACATCACATCCTCCTAAAAACCTGTGATACTGTCATATCGCTTATTACGCACATAAGCCAGCGCGGCGCCCACGGCCGTTGCGTACTCCGCGTTACCGGGAATAATAAAATTTATCGAAAAAAGCTGTCGAAGTATCTCAAACACATCCCTGCACTGTGGTATAACCGACAGATTGCCTATCAGCGCCACATCTTTAACGCCGGCGCCGCGCGCCGCGAAGATGGCCGTCATGCCGATAGCCTGCAGTACCAGATTAATAATGCCCAGCGCTATATCGCCGCTGGTCGCGACGTCACTGATACGACCGAAATTCGACGCCGTTGTGTAAGGCGGCAGCCCAGGCAGCACATCCCTGGTGAGATCGCCGACCATGAGATCCACATGCGACAGATCGCCGTCCTCAGCCGTCTTTATGATCAATTCTATATCGCGTATATTCAGCATACGGCTGGACAGGCCCAAAATCGTACCGCCCCCAACGCCCGTGCCGCCTATATGTTTAATGCTCTCCTCGGAAGCCTCAACAAGCGCGGTTCCGGTTCCCATGCTGACAATCAGCGCGTGATTCATCCCGGTCAGGAATAGGCCGCCTAGCCCATTTGCCAGAAATTCTTCAACTCTGGCTGTCGGCAGGCCGTAGATGGGTTTACTGATATATGAAGCGCCCACGCCTGTAATCATAATCTGTTCAACGGATTTAAGCGGCAGACTATTCCCGTCAATAAACTTGCCAAAAGCGCCGAACAGTGAAGCAATCGGATCCGTAGCGCGCACCAGCATGGGAGTGACGATCGCGCCATCCTGAACACCAATGATTTTTGTTGTACTGCCGCCTATGTCAATACCGATTGTTATACTCATATATCAACGCCCCATATTTTTCAGCGATGGTTTCCATTGCGCGTAAAGTCTTCGGTTCAAGGCCGGACACGTTCAGCATAGGCCGCCCGCGGTAAATCCTCAGCGCGGCTTCAGCGGCCGCCGGGTCGGATGTTTGAATAGACAGCGGCGCTTTCAGCGACATTTCCTGAAGATAGCCAGCCGCTTCGGGCAGTAAAGCGGCGTCAATATTCAAATTAATTACTTCCGAGCCATTATCCGCCAAATCAAGCGCTTCATAGGCCAAGTCGTCTAAATCATCTGAAAAATTCTCGTCAATAAAGCCAAACTGCGTCTTTTCAGGCTCAAATAAAACAGCGCGGCCGGCTGATGAAAGCCATTCGCCTTTTTGTTTATAATTTAATGGCGCTTTACTTTCCATACGCTTGCATGCCTGAACTGCAGCCTGAATATGCGCGGGGGTCGTTCCGCAGCATCCGCCGATCAGCTTTACGCCCATTTCAGCCATTTTCTGCATAGTATGCGCAAATTCTTCCGGGGATAGTTTATAATGAACGCGGCCGTTTATTGTTTCCGGCATTCCGGCGTTAGGCTGTATAATGACTGGCGCCGCCGCGCATTCCAGAAACATCGGCAGAATTTTTAACGCTGCGTCCGGTCCGACTCCGCAATTGGCGCCCAGCGCGCCAACTCCCATAGCTTGCGCCATAGAGACGAAACAATATGGATTTGCGCCCATAACGGTCCGGCCGTTCTCATCAAATGTCATCGAACAAATTATCGGAAGACCTGTTTCCTTAGCCGCCAAAATTGCCGCTTTCATTTCCAGCAGATCCGTCATGGTTTCGATTATAATCAAATCCACCCCGAGCTTTGACGCCTGTGCGACCATTTCTTTATAACCCTTATAACATTCCTGTAATGATAAATTCCCCATAGGGGAAAGCAAACGCCCCGTCGGCCCCATGTCGAACGCTATAGCACCCCCGCCGGCGGCCGCCCTCGCGTTTCGAATGGCTGCGTCTATTATTTCCCGCCTGTTCGCGCTTTCATATGCGGTAAATGTATTTGTGCTTATTATATCAGCCCCAGCGGCTAAATACTCCTTGTGTATCTGTATAATCTGTTTCGGACGCGTAATATTCCAATCCACAGGGGATTCGCCGGCCGCCAGCCCCCTTAACTGCAGCAGCGTACCCATACCGCCGTCAAAAAATAATATTTCCTGTCCTATTCTATCTATAAAAGACATGCGACTCCCCTTTCAGAGAAAATCTCCACGCCGCGGCGAAATATTATGGGCGGGCCTCTTCGAGTATTGCCATACTCGCGGAAACGCCCAGTCTGTCCGCCGAGGCGTCCAGCATATCCATAGCCGATTTATAATCACGTATACCGCCGGACGCCTTTATCCGCATGTCTTCGCCGATAACATCCCGCATAAGCCTAATGTCGGACACTGTCGCGCCGCCGGCGCCGAACCCTGTGGACGTCTTCACGAAGTCCGCGCCCGCCTGTTTCGCCAGCAGACAAGCCGTCCGCTTCTGGCTGTCGCTCAAATAACATGTTTCTATTATAACCTTAACCAAAACGCCGTCCGCAGCGTCCACTACGGCTTGGATGTCGCGCAGAAGCGTTTCTTCGTCTCCCGCCAGCAGCGCGCCGATATTTATGACCATATCTATTTCACAAGCGCCTTTCGATATGGCGTCGCGCGTTTCAAACGCTTTGGTCTCAGTGGTGTTGGCGCCCAACGGGAAGCCGACCACAGTACAGACTTTTACGCCGCTGCCGTCCAGTAAAGATTTGGCCAGTTTGATATTAGCGGGGTTTATACAAACTGAAGCCGCGCCGATTTCCATCGCCTCCAGGCAGACGGCCTTTACCTGCTCCGGCGTGGCCGCGGCTTTTAAAATGGTATGATCCAACTTATTCGCAAGCGTCTTTTTATCCATAAAACCCTCCGTCTATAATCCGCAAACATATCCCCGCGTAAGGGAATTGAGAACGCATTGCCCGATTCCCGGCGCGGCTTGGGGGCTGCGGCCCGTATTTGCGGTCGAAGACCGCTTTAGTCAACATCATATCACAATGGCTGGCAAAAGCAAAGCTGACCGTTGATAATAAATAGTAAACAATTATATCCAATAAATAACAAAACCGACTATTCATTTTTCATAGGTCATATAATAAAATATATCCAATCTTATACAATTCATATTTTAAAATAAAAAATATAAAGAATCAGGTGGTATTCATGTCTAGCACGATGATTAATGTCGGAAACCCAGCCGGAAGTGTTTTTAAACGCAGAGTTCGCGGAAAAACGCTTATCCTTACCAGCATGATGCTGCCGGGGGCCATCTGGCTGATCCTGCTGCGTTATGTGCCTATGTTCGGTATTATCTTGGCGTTCCAGAATTACAAGACGTACTCAAAGGCGCCGACGCTGCTGAATAACATTCTCCACAGTGAGTGGGCGGGGCTTGGCAACTTCAAATTTCTGATCCAGACTACAGACGCTGCGGTGATGATCCGCAACACGCTGCTGTACAACGCCTTATGGATAGTGCTGACCATCGTAATCGCCGTGTCTTTTGCCGTAATGCTGAACGAGATTACGCATAAACTTGTCGCGAAGACCTATCAGACGCTGATGTTTTTCCCGTACTTCCTGAGTTGGGTGGTCGTGAGCTATTTTGTCTTTGCGTTTCTGGCCCCAAAGGACGGGATGCTGGTACACGTTCAGTCCAGCCTGGGCATAAAACCGACGGACTGGTACAATAACGCCGGCCCCTGGCCCATTCTTCTGACAATCGCTAACCTTTGGAAAAATATCGGATATTCCTGTATTTTATATTTGGCGGCCATTACGGGCATAGACGCATCGCAGTATGAGGCTGCGGCTATCGACGGCGCCGGCAAGTGGCGGCAGATTTTGCATATAACCCTGCCTCATCTAAGAACCATGATCATCATCCTGTTTATTTTAAATGTAGGGCGTATCTTCAACGCTGATTTCGGCTTGTTTTACAATGTACCGATGGATTCCGGCCCTCTCTATCCGGCGACCCAGGTTATTGATACATATGTATACAGGGTCTTCTCCTCCATGCATGACATAGGCATGAGCTCGGCGGTTGGCCTGCTCCAGAATGTTGTGGGTTTTATCTGCATTATGATCGCCAATACGATTGTCCGCCGGGTAGACGCGGACAGCGCGTTATTTTAAGGAGGGGCCAGAATGGATACCATTATTGTCAAAACCGGAACGAACGTAAAACGCCGCCGCGCCGCGCGGCTGAATTCGGTGAGTCTGCCCGCTTCCATACTGATCAACTTGGGCTTGGTTTCATTCGCGCTGTGCTGCATTATACCATTCATATTCGTAGTTATAATCTCTTTCACCGCGAAAGCCAGCATTGAGGCCAACGGCTATTCTTTTTTTCCGTCAGCTTGGTCGGCGGACGCCTACAATGTGGCTTTCCAGTTAGGCCGTCAGCTTTGGACGTCCTATTTAAACAGCTTTTTAATCACCATACTGGGCACTGTTTTCAGTGTGTTGATTTGCGTGCTTTATTCATACGGTCTTTACAGGACGGATTTTAGGTATCGTACGTTCTTCGCCTTTTTCAGCTTTTTCACCATGATGTTCGGCGGCGGCCTCGTGCCTACCGTAATGGTCTGCAAGCAGCTGCTCAACCTGAACAACAATTATGCCGCGTTAATCGTGCCCTTACTGGTAAGCCCGTTTAACTTTATAGTAATGCGTACGTTCTTTAAGAGCTCAGTGCCGGAGGAGATTATAGAGTCCTCCAGCATTGACGGCAGCGGCGAGTATCGCACGCTATTCCAGATAGTGGCGCCAATCGCTAAGCCCGGCATAGCCACCATAGCCCTTATGAACGCTCTGGCTTATTGGAACGAATGGTATCTGTCACTGCTGTACATAAATGATTCAAAATATATACCGTTACAGTATCTGCTGATGATGATGCAGCGCAATATAGAGTTTATCGTGAAAAACGCGGGCATGCTGGGGACGGAAGCCACAAGGATGACGCAGAACATGCCTACGTCCAGCCTTCGTATGGCGCTGTGCGTGTTTATAGTAGTCCCCATCGCCTTCGCGTACCCGTTTTTCCAGCGGTATATAGTAGCCGGCTTAACGGTCGGCTCTGTAAAAGGATAACATGGCGTATATGCCGGTTATTATAAGTAAAAAAATGGAGGTTATGTATGGAAAAAGTATTGGCCTTAGGACTGTCGCTCCTGATGATTCTTGGCGTTACAGGCTGTACGAGCAATAGACCCGCGTCGGTCAATTCCGGCGCGCCGGCCTCGGAAGACCCGTCCGCGGCGCCCGCTTCTCAGGATGCGGCCCCAACGTCGAAGGAACCCGTCGCGCCGCCCGTCACCGTTACCGTTTTGTTTGAAGGTTCCAATGTTTCTGACGACACGGCAGTAGTTGAAGCGATTAACGCGCGACTCGCGGAACTGAACTCGGGCATTGTCTTTAGACCTATTTGGGGCACATGGGGCGATTTTGACTCCAAAGCCACCACAGCGCTGGACACCGGCGACAGCAGTATTGACGTATTCTTCACCTGTTCGTGGACATCCAACAATTATGTTAAATACGCCAAAAACGGCCTGTACGCGCGTTTGGACGATCCCGAAAACAATCTGTTGGAGCAATACGGCGCCGGCATGAAAGCCGCTGTGCCTGATCTGCTGTGGAATGGATTCATTGTGGACGGCGGCAGCGGCGCCGGTATCTACGGCGTGCCAGGCTATAAAGACTATGCCCAGCTCTACGCCTGGGATGTAAATAATACCCGCTTGGGCGAACTGGGCGTCAATTACGACAGCATACCCTGGGCTCAGGGCGGGCAGGTATTCTACACACAACAGTTTGCCGACGCTATGGAAACCGCGAAAAAAAAATACGGCGACTCATTTTATCCGCTGCTGATTGAGGCGGAAGTACTTCCGCGCATGATTGCCGGCACGGACAGCGATCCCACGCAGCTGCTGTATTTCGGGTATGATCCGACGGATCCCCGCAAGCCCGAGAAACCCGTGGTAACATCCCGTTACGACAACCCCGAATACGAGAAGTATCTGAATAAAGCGCGCGAATATTATCAAGCCGGCTATGTGGATCCCGCTATGTCGAACGCGCAGCAGGCCAATGACGCCCGAAACGCCGCCATGACGGCCGGCAATTATCTGTTCAATTCACAGACTTACGCGTACGGCTATGATCAGACAGCTTCCGCCGAACGCGGCATTGATGCGAAATTCCCGCCGATTGGCAAGGCCATTGTGTCTACCGGTTCTGTGCAAGGCGCGGGCTACGCGGTTTCCGTTTATTCCAAAAATCAGGATGCGGCCGTCAAGTTTCTGAATCTCTGGTACACGGATTCTCAGTTAGCCACTCTATTGGCTTATGGTCTGGAGGGCACGCACTACACGAAAAACAGCGACAGCACTGTAACATTCGACGCCGACGCGCGGCAGTCATATTTGCCTTGGCGCAACGGCATGGGCAATATCTTCATTCTGCCTCCGGAAGACAGCGCCGGTTCAAACTACTGGAACGAATTCAAAGCTTATAACGAGGAAGGAGTCGGCGTCGCTCTGCTGGGCTTTACTTTTGACACTGATCCCGTAAAGAATCAGGTAGCCGCCTTGCTGACAGTCCGCGACCAGTACGTGGCCTCGCTGCATACCGGCGCCGTGGATCCCGCGACGGTACTGCCCGAATTCAAGAATAAGCTGAAAGCCAATGGCATAGACGACGTAGTCGCTGAATGCAATAGACAGATCGACGCCTTTTTTGCTCAGTAAATGATTAATAACGAGAAAGAACGCTCCATGACCGGAACGTTCTTTTCGTCTGTTAATGGAAAGTCTCACTCTGAAATTTCCGGCGTCAATTTAGAGTCTGCCGAATTTTAGAAAATATGCCGCCGCATAGATATAATGCCGCTAAAGCCGTAATAATCAATGGAAGCCAATGTGAGAAAAGCGGCCTTCCGGCTGTCTCTGGATTATTTTTGGCTGAAGAGAGCGACTCCGTGTAATAAGGCGTATGTTCCCCAGACGTTATTGACCCTATCGGCGCTATAGCCTCCGGCGCCGAAACAGGATTCACTTCCGTATCTTGTAACGGCGCCGTCTCCGGATTGACCGGTCCCATCGGAATAGCCGTTTCGGAATCCAGATCTACAGCAGATAAATCGGATTCCGGTATAGTATTTTCCGATCGGGAATCGGATTTCGGCTCGGAGTCTCCAGACACCCGATCGGATTCTGAACCGGCGCCTTCCGACGGTCGAGCGAGCCCCGCCGCGGGGCTTTCAGACGACGCCGCGGATTCCAGCACGGGGCTTCCAAATGGCGGCTCGGATTCCAACGCGGGGCTTTCGGACGCTGGCTCAGACTCCAACGCAGGGCTTTCGGGCGCCGGTTCGGACTCCAACGCAGGGCTTTCGGGCGCCGGTTCGGACTCCAACGCGTGGCATTAAGGCTCAGGTAAGGACTCCAACGCGTGGCTGTAGGCCGCCGGC
>JAITDJ010000032.1 GCA_031282635.1 Clostridiales bacterium | reverse complement strand
TTCTCACGCTTTTAGACGAAGATCTTTTGAGGGAGGCCGTGGAGGGCAGCAGCAAAATGAAAAATTACTTAAAATAGACAAACATATGTTTTTTGATCGGCCATTTCTGCCAAGGGGGGTAGTGTGCCCTTTTACCCCCTACCACCCAGATTTTTCCATCGATCCCATGTTGCTTGCTTTTCATTGTGCCAGCCGACGCTATTTTTTATGTCAATCAGCCCTTTTTTGCCGATTTTGTCACATCTTTATGAGGTAGATGCGTTTCTCCTGCTTTTGATCTTTTGATAACAGGAAAAACGCACCCAGTAATTCTCAACAACTTTACAACTATTGGAAAACCAAAAAAAATTAAGGCCACATTTTTTATACGCAGTTGATTCAGCATGAACATCACCGTCCATTAAGTATCCCATTAAGCTTATTCATCAGGCTTTCGGCGATTTCCTGTGACTTTACAATGCAAATAACCACGTCGTCGCCGGCGATGCTGCCCACCACTTCCGTATATCCCATGGCGTCCACCGACGCGGCCACAGCCATAGCCAATCCTTCAAGCGTTTTAATGACCACCATGTTGCCGGCGAAGTCTATACCTGTTACGCCTTCGCGGAATACGCGAATAAGACGCCGTACAATCTGTTCTTCCTCGGATATATGAATAGAATATTTCTGCCTGCCTTCACCCGCGGGAATCTTGGTCAGCTTTAACTCTCGTATATCGCGGGACACCGTGGCCTGGGTAACCACAAAGCCGGATTTGTGCAGCAGCAGCGTCAGCTCTTCCTGGGTTTCCACATCGTTGTTTTTAACAAGCTCAATAATCTTGGCGTGGCGTTTCTTGACTCTCACCGTTCATTTCCCCCCGGTCGGACAGGATCATTTTCCGTCTCAGTATTTCATAAAAACCCAAGGGCTTTGTTTTGATAATGCTTGTATACATGGAGGAACGTTTTACGGACAGCAGCTGTCCGACTTCCAGCGCCGCCATGTTCCGACCGTCCATAGTAAGCATGGCGTCCGCTTCGTTCAGGACGCGAACGCCAACCGTATCGCCGGCCGATATAACCCACGGCCGCAGATGCAGCGCGTGCGGGCAAATGGCGGTTATAACCATCATTTCACTTTCAGGTTTTAAAATCGGGCCGCCCGCCGACAGATTATAGGCGGTGGCGCCGGTTGGCGTGGAAATAATAACACCGTCGGCGCGAATCGTATCAATATATTCATCATTTATATACAACTGAAAGCGTATCAGCTTCGAAAATATGCCCCGGCCTATTACAATATCATTAAGCGCCGCCCATTTATCGTTCAGATCCGTCCGCAGCATAATACGCCTCTCTAATCTGAAACGGCCTTGAAGCACGGCGGCAAGGGCCTCATCAATTTCGCCGGGCTCTATATCAGTCAAATAGCCCAACGAGCCCAAGTTGACCCCCAATAGCGGTATGTCAGCGCGGGCGGCCTGATGAGCCGCTTGCAGCATTGTGCCGTCACCACCCAATACCACTATAAAATCGCTGACAGTATATATGTCGTCAGTATCCAGCAGAGGCCTGCAGCCTAACGCCGCGACGCGTTGGTAAACCAACCCGCGAAAGCCCAAAGCTTTGTCCTTATCCGTATTATACACTATGCCAATATTTTTCATATCAATTTCAGTATCCGGTCAGTTATAGAAACATAGTCCAGGCCGTATTGCTCTAATATCTCGCTGCGGCTTCCATGTTCGACAAATATGTCGGGCAGAGCAAAACGGTGTATACAGCCGGCGTTTATATTCACTTCGTTCAGCGCCGATAACAGTTTGCTTCCGAAACCTCCGGACAGCACATGCTCTTCCAGCACAAAGACGCTCCGGTAACATGAAAGACTTTTTACCATATCCATATCTATAGGTTTTACAAATCGCACATTTATCAAACCGGGGTTATATCCTAAAGTTTTCAGACGTTCCGACGCCTGATGCGCCTGATCCATCATAGAGCCCACAGCCAGAATAACAAAATCCTCTCCGCCCCGGATAATGTCTGATTTGCCATACACGACCGGTTTCACGCGATCGGTAAAGACATGTGAAACAGAACCCTTGGGATATCTTATAGCTATCGGCCCGGTATGGAAGATCGCGAATTTAATCATATCGACCATTTCTCGTTCGTTGATCGGCGCCAAAATGGTCATGTTCGGCAGCCATAGGAAAGAAATATCAAAAAGGCCCTGATGCGTTTCCCCATCAGCTCCGACTACGCCGGCGCGATCCACAGCGAACACGACATGAAGATTCTGCATACAGACATCGTGTAAAATCTGGTCAAAAGCGCGCTGTAAAAACGTAGAATAAATAGCCACAACAGGCGTTAGGCCGCCTTTTGCCAGCCCAGCCGCGAATGTAACCGCATGCGCCTCGGCAATACCCACATCAAACAGCCGTCCCGGAAATTTCCCGGCAAAGCCGCCCAATCCAACGCCAACAGGCATGGCGGCGGTTATGGCTGTCAGATTTGGGTGCTTTTCGGCCAGTCCCGTCAACACTTTGCCGAACACATCGGAATAGGCGTCATACTGCTTTAACGCGACAGGCTTTCCGGTTTCCACATTAAATGAATCGACTCCGTGAAACTCCTCGGGGGATACTTCCGCCTGATCATATCCCTTACCCTTGATAGTATAGACATGCAGCAGGACGGGCCCGTCCATTTTTTTAACCTTTTGGAGTACACCTATAAGGTCTTTCAGGTTATGCCCGTCTACAGGCCCGATATATGTAAACCCCAACTCTTCGAATATACCGCCGGGCGCAAGCAGATATTTTATTCCATCTTTTGTGCGTTCAATGAAATACTTCAGGCGCCGCCCGACAACAGGAATACGATTAAGTATTTTGTTTATGTCGGCTTTAGCGCCGATATATGCGGGAGCGGTGCGGACTTCATTCAGATAACGGGACAGAGCGCCTACATTCTCGCTTATGGACATTTGATTATCATTTAAAATAACCAGCAGTTTTGAGTCGGATCGGCCCGCGTTGTTTATAGCTTCATACGCCAGGCCGCCGGTCATGGAACCGTCGCCTATTACGGCGACGACATTATATTTGGCCCGCTGTATATCGCGCGCCGCGCAATAACCCGCCGCCGCGGAAATAGACGTGGAAGCGTGCCCGGTGTTAAACGCGTCACACGGGCTTTCCGTAGACTTGGGGAATCCGCTGAGCCCATTCTTGCGGCGCAGTTCCGAAAACTGACGCGCACGCCCCGTAAGAATCTTGTGCACGTAAGATTGATGACCTACGTCCCATATAATTTTATCCGCCGGCGCGTTAAAGACCGTATGCAAAGCGACAGTCAACTCAACAACGCCAAGGTTAGACGCCAAGTGACCTCCCGTTTTTGAGACGGCGCTGATCAGAAACGCGCGGATATCACCGCAAATACCTTCAAGTTCCTTAATTTTAAGCTTCTTAAGATCCCTCGGAGAGCGAATATTATTCAGATCCATACCTTACCTCAGCGGAAGTTATTGTGATATGGCACTAAATGACATATCTAACAGCTAACGCGACAAAAACGCCTAAAACAGCGCCTGCGGCTACCTCTATGGGGCTGTGTCCCAGCAGTTCCTTTAGTTTTTTATCCAGCTTTATCCCTTGATCCTCAAAACTCTTAAACAGCATGTTAATCGCCGCGGCTTGATTTCCGGCGGCGCGTCTTACCCCCGCGGCGTCATACATTACAACCAGGCTGAAAACCGCGCTGAGCGCGAAAATTGAGGAATTGAACCCTTCTTTAAGGCCGATAGACGTGGTCATGGCGGTAACAAACGAGCTATGCGAACTGGGCATGCCGCCGGAACTGACAATCAGCGCGGTATTTATTTTTTTCGTCTTTTTCAGTTCTATTAATATCTTAATAAACTGCGCCAGCGCCCATGCGCATACAGAAGCCCACAAAACACTATTACTCCGCAGTTCACCCAGTATATCCACCGACACAAAAAGACCTCCGGATAATTGATTCGCGGTGTAATCTCAGCGGGAATTGACGCTGAAACCGCCTACAATCTGTAACAAGGCTGAATCTTTAAGCCGAATTTCCTCAATTAGCCCAGCAGCGCGCTCGGTTAACGCACGGCAGTCTTTTTTCGCGCGTTCCAGTCCGAAAACAGAAACATATGTGGTTTTGTTATTCTTAACGTCCGACAGGGCGGGTTTTCCCAATTCTTCGGTAGGCAGCGTCACATCCAGCAGATCGTCGCGGATTTGGAAAGCTCGGCCCAGGTTTTCACCGATTTCGGATAAATGCGCCAGCCGGCGAGTATCCGCCCCGCTCAGAACGCCGCCAGCCTCCAGACAGGCCCTGATTAAGGCCGCTGTTTTGTTGGCGTGTATATATATTAATTCACTTTCGTCAATAATTTTATTCTCCGACAGTATATCGGCGACCTGCCCGGCGACCATGCCGTACGCCCCGGCGGCGCGCGCTATTGCCGTCATAGCGCCAATATTTTCAGGATGTTCGAGGCAGGCGCCGCCCATCACCTCATAAGCCAGGTTCAGCAGCGCGTCGCCCGCTAAAATCGCCATGGCCGATCCATATACAATATGGCAGGTAGGCTTGCCGCGGCGCAGGTCATCGTCGTCCATGTCCGGCAGATCATCATGAATGAGGGAATACGCGTGTATCATTTCAACCGCGCAGGCAAACGGCATGGCTGTATTTATATCACCGCCCAGTCCGGAACAGGCCGCCAGCATCAAGCGGGGCCTCAGCCGCTTACCGCCGGAAAGAACGCTGTACCGCATCGCTTCCCATAAAAGAGCCGGCGAATTGTTTGACAGAAATTGCTCTAAAGCGGCGTTGATCCCCTCCGAGAAATCCAGGCGAGCGGTTTCCAATTCGGACATCATCCTCCCGCAGCTTCCAAGGGTGTTTGGACAAAAACGCCCTCCGCAGTTTGCCGGAGGACTGTTACTTCCTTTTCAACGTCATTAAGCGTATTAACGCAGAACGCCGTAAGTTCAACGCCTTCTTTATATAGTTCAAACAATTCCCCTAAAGAGGGGCTGTCTGTTTCCATTATATCAATAACTTCCTCCAGCCTGGCTAACGCCTGTTCAAACGTTTGCTTTTTCTTCGGCATAAATACCCTCCGTAACGTCGGCCGGTACAGTCCCGTCCGCGAACATCAGTTTAATCCGCTGCCCGGCTTCCAGTTGTTTGGCGGAAACCACGCGCCGGCTGTTTTCATCCAGCACAGCCGTAAATCCCCGCGACAGTACATCTAATGGCGAGAGATCTTTAAGGCGCTCAGATAATGCCTGAATGCGCCGATGTTCCTCGGCGATACGCGAGGACACGACTTTTTCCCCTAGAATAGACAAGCGATCAACAGTTAACAAGCGATCGGCGGCCGCCTTTATTACTCGACCGAATATATCATGCTTGATTTGACTGTTTAAAAATGCGCGTTTACCGTTTAAACAGCCGCCCGCCGCTCGGTTAAGCGCTAATAACGCGGCGCGAAGGCCGTTTTCCAGATAGGCGTATGACGGAACGGCAAGTTCCGCGGCGGCGGACGGAGTCGGTGCGCGTAAATCGGCGGTAAAATCCGATATAGAGTAATCGGTTTCGTGGCCCACAGCCGATATAACAGGTATGCCGGAATTATACACGGCCCGCGCGGTCTGTTCCTCGTTGAACGGCCATAGATCCTCCTGAGAGCCTCCGCCGCGGGCTAAAATAACTATATCGGCCTTTCCCCATGCGTTGACCGCCTGAAACGCCGCCTTGATGGAACCCGAAGCCTCCGCTCCCTGAACCAGAGCCGGTATAATCACTATCTCCACTTTCGGATTGCGCCTGCGCGCGATTTGTATAATATCGCGCGCGGCCGCGCCAACCGGCGAGGTAATTACAGCCACACATTTGGGATAGGCCGGCATAGACCGTTTATGACCCGCGTCAAACAAGCCCTCGTCCTCCAATTTGGCTTTAAGCTGCTCAAATGCCAGGGCTAACGAACCCTTGCCCAATGGCGTCATCTGATCGGCGTATATCTGATATACTCCGGTTTTTTCATAAAGTGAAACACGCCCGGCGACAATAACCTTCAGCCCGTTATGAGGCGCGAAAAGTACGCCGCGCGCGGCGGATCTGAACATTACACAATTGATGGCGGCGTTTTCATCTTTAAGCGTGAAATACCAATGCCCCGAAATATGGTTTTTAAAATTGGAAATTTCACCTTGAACCAGCAGCGATTCCAGATAAACGTCGCTTTCCAGAAGGTTTCTGATATAGCCGTTAAGGCGCGTAACCGTAAAAACAGCGTCAGGCATGCCGCACCGCCGAATGCTTTACCGCTTTAGCCAGTACGCCGTTCACAAACCCCCCTGATTCCTCGCTGGAATACATCTTGGCCAATTCCACGGCCTCATTAATTGATATGCCCGCAGGCGTATCCGTAAAGTACATTTCGTATACAGCCATCCTTAAAACAGCCAAATCGACGCTGTTTAAGCGGGGAATACTCCAGCCTTCAGAGTTTTCGGCAATCCGTTTGTCTATTACGTCCAGACGGCCGCTTACCCCGGATATCATTTCCTTTACAAAAACACGCTCGGCTTCGCTGATTTTAGGCAGGTTATCCTCGGGATAGCTGACCATCGCGAATTCGGCGTCAAAATCAGAATGAAACGACATCTGGTAGATCAGTTCAAAGGCGTACCTTCTGGCGGTTTTACGGCTCATTGTATCCGGATTTAATTCTTTTTTGACAGTTTTTTTTTGAAACGCCGCCGTTGTTATAATAAAGAATTCCTGTAATATTTATGTTTATTTCTCGCGCGTTAAGCCCGATCATATTTTCAATTGCCGCTTTAACACGTCTTTGAACCGCTTCTGAAACCTCCTGAAGTTTATAACCAAATTCACACAAAAGATTAAGAGTCACTTTAACACCGCCGCCGTCGACTTCTACAGCAACGCCCTTACTTAAATTGCGGCGGCCCAGCATTTGCGCTATATCCCCCGTCAGATTGCCGGACATGCCCGCGACGCCCTCAACCTCCATCGCGGCTGTGCCCGCTATAATCGCTATTACTTCGTCGGCTAATTTAACTTGCCCCGCGCCTTCAGTGTCTATTTTTATCTCCGTCATTCTATCGCTCCTTCGGAACT
>JAITDJ010000015.1 GCA_031282635.1 Clostridiales bacterium | reverse complement strand
TATGTTAAGAGCCGTCAGCATTTCACGCAGCGGCAGTAAATTTACGCCGTCAACCGCCAGTACAGGTGATTTCAGCGTATCTGTCTTTACGCCGCGGACTGCCAAAGCCGCGTCTGTTTTTTCTTCAACCGCCTGAGCGGCGGTTACAAACGCGACGCTTGAGAAGATAATCTCGGCGGAAAGAATCAGCGCGCTCAACATACGGGTTAAAGACCATTTTTCACGGTTTAAGTTATTTTTCATTATGTTCGTCTCCTCTATTCAGCTAAATTCATAGTATCCTAAACAAGACCATAAAACAATTCCGGAGAAGGCGACGGAATTACGCAGCTTGAAACCGCGTAACCTTTTTCAACCGCTTCCGCCATACCCGCGTTAACGGCGGCCTCCACCGCGCTTACGTCGCCCGACAGCACTACAAACGATTTACCTCCGACGCCCATACCCAACCGTACTTCCATCAGGCGCACATCCGCTGTTTTTGCCGCTTGATCCGCCGCGGCCACCGCCGAGGCGATACTGAAAAATTCCATAACGCCTACCGCGTTTACCCTGCCTATCTCAACAGCCGCGTTAATGGCCGGTATCAACTGTTCATGTACACTGGGTATGACAAACGTGTCCACAACAAAATTTCCACCCATAGTTATTCCGACGGCAATTGACGTTTTAACCGCGCCTATGTCGCCGGCTATCAGTACAATATACTTACCGGGGCAGACGGGCTTGGCGAATATTAACTGCGTATCCGCCGCTTTCAATATATAATCCGAAACGAGGATCCCCTGCGCTATGCTGTTCAGCTCGATCATCCCGATTGATTTTATCATAACGCGGATTCCTCTCTTTCAATTGTAATGACGTTTGCGTCGGCGGCCGTGACAATCCCGCTGACCGAAGCGTGGATCACGCTTCCGACATCCTCAAATTCAACGCGCCCGATAACATCTCCGGCTTTAACGATATCCCCGACGGATACAGCCGGAATTGAGTTCCTGCCGATACCCTGCCTCAGGGGTATGCGCACTGAAGCCGGTTCGCAGCTTACGCACCCGTTTAAGCGCGTCGGATATTGGGTGAGATCCAGTCTGGCGATTAGCCGGCTTTGAGCAATCTTCCGGTAATCACGCATGGACGTCTGATCAGGGTTTGTCTTAAATACCGGCTTAACGCCGTTTTTACGCAGTAAACCCTTTATATGGATATTTACCTGTCGGGGCGATAAGCGCATGGGGCAGGCGTGCAGCTCACAAATGCCGCATTCGCTGCAAAGCAGGGCCTCCGCCAGCATTTCGGGGTTTGTATTGGTTGCCGTGGAACGCATGACCCGGTTCGGATGAAGGGGATGTCCGATAAGAAAACGCGGACACTGATCTGTGCAGTAGGAACACTGTATGCAGACAGACCTGGCTTGATTCATTATGTGTTCCAGCGGTTTAGCATGAAACGCGGGAAGACAGTGTGAATCGGGAAGAATGATTATGCCGCCGTCCGTTTTGGTAATCACCAGGCTGTCCAACTGTGATTTGCCGTATTGCCTGCCCATCATGGGCCCGCCCATGACTATCATGAAATCTTTGAGCGCGGCGCCGCCCGCCGCTTCAACGCACGCGCTGACGGAAGCGCCGATAGGCGCGCGCACAACGCAGGGGTTCACGACTTCGCCCGTCACCGTGACGTACCTATGCGTTACCGATTTTCCCTGGATAGCGTCGTATATGTTTAAAGCGGTGGTCACGTTTATTACCACAATGCCCAGAGCGATGGGAATCCCGCCGGGCGGAACTGTTTTTCCGGTGATTTCATATATCAGAACCTGTTCGTCGCCGACGGGGTAAAAACTTTTTGTGAGAAACAGTTCAATATCCGCGCCGCTTGCGGATATTGCCGCCCGCAGAGTTTTTATTTCAGCGCCGTACTTCTGCTTTGTACCTATAACCACGCGCTTAAAACCCATTTCGGACTTCAGAGCCGTAAGCGCGCCTATAATTTCGTTGGCGAATCGGCTCATAACGAATTTGTCGGAACATAGCAGGGGTTCGCACTCCGCGGCGTTTACAATCAAGAGATCGGCGTTTTTAACAAGTTTTTTATGCGTTGGGAAACCCGCTCCGCCGGCCCCGACAACTCCACCCATGAATATCTGCCGCGGCAAATCCATGAGCCACACCCTTTCTATGATTTAAGACTTAAGATTTAAAAAAGACTTAAAAAAATAATCCAAGAGCCCCGGATCAGGGGCGGCGATAATCTCTTTGCCGATCAAGTCTCTCTCGGACAGCGCTCCAGACGCGTAATTCAGGGCCGCCGTCACGGCGGAAACATCCCCGCCGATTATAAACATGCTCTTTCCGCCAATGTTAAATCCCATGTCCAGTTTCAGCAAACGTACGTCGGCGGATTTAAGAGCCTGATCCAGAGCCTCTATACCGGTTGAAACGGTACGGGTTTCAAAAATGCCGAGAGCGCCGCCCGCATAATTATATACGCGCGGCTTCCGAAGATGATCCAGCAGTATAGGATGAACGGATGTGATAACACATTTTGATATAGGTTTATACGGCAGCCCGTCTGCGCACGCTTCCGCTTCCCTTACCGCCGAAGCGTCGCCTTCCGTAAGGATGACAAACTTCCCTATGCAGACAGGCCTGCCGTATAACACTTTTACAGGCGCTTTTTTAAGCAATTCATCCAAAATCCGAATCCCCGCCGCCAAAGCGGCGTATTCACAGACAAACAGAGCGCCGTGCATATATCTACCGCATCTTGAGCAGCTTCAGGCCGCGGGATCTGATCGAATCCCTGGCGAGAGGCGTAATAATGGCTTTCGCGTTTACTCTTATCGCGGAATAACCGGATTTAATCCGCTGTATCTCCCGCTCCTGTATGACCCTCGAATGCGTCAGATCGAATACATCGCCGGAATCAGAATCAGGCTCGCGTGGTTCCGCTTCCGGCGGCGGATTATCACGCGCCCGGGTTTCAGGCGAATGGATGGCTTGAAAATCGGCGCCGCTTATAATTATATACGCGTATTTTCCGGGATTGACAACCTCGGCGTGCGTTTCAACCGCGTAATTGAGCGCGTCAAAATCATGATTTTCCCGGTTTGATACGATAAGAATTTTTTGGGGTTCATTTTTTTCCTGCAAACGTCTGATCACTTCTTTAGCAATAAGATCTATCAACGCGTCTCTTTCCATGTTCCACCTCCGGCATTAAGGCACTATCCTTCCAATGCCGCCTTTTTTAAAATCAAATGCATTGGCTTCGTCATAATCAATGTGCATGTAATTCCGAAAATCAGGCGATACCCTTACCACAACATCGTCAAAAACAACCTTGCGGCTTCCGTAAACCTCTACTTTTATTATCTCTTTATCCGTTAAACAGTTGCGCAGGGCGTATTCCGGCGTCACATGCACATGTCTTTTGGCTACGATAACGCCTTCATCTATACGAATTACCGCCGTGGGCGAAATGATAAAGATACCCGGAGCGCCCTTAATATCCCCGCTCTCACGTATCACCGCGTCAACTCCCAATTCCCTGGCGTCGGTCTTGGATATTTCCACCTGTACGGCCGGGCGTTCCGGGCCTAATACTGCTACATTGGCGATTACGGCCCGCGGGCCCAGCAGCGTAACCTTTTCCTTACACAGGAATTGACCGGGTTGAGATAATTCAGCCTGCCTTGTCAGGCGGTAACCTTCACCGAATAAAAGGTCTACCGCCTGTCGCGATAGATGAACATGCCGGCCGGACGCTTCGATTTCAATGAAACGCCCCTCTTTCAGCTTTTGAATAACCGCCGCCGTCAGGGTTTCAATTCTTGCGTTATCCATAACCTACTTGTACTCCCCGGCCAGCATTTTAACCATCATAATGTAATAAACCGACGACAGGCGGTTAAAGCCCCTGATAATGTCCGTGCGCGCCGGCTGGCCGTACTCGTCCTTGAACGCCTCGTACGCGTGGATCTCAACCATACGTATCTGGGTTCTCAAGGTGTTCAGCAGAATGACCGGCTTACCATGACTGATTGAAGGAGCGAAATGACCGACTCCGAAATATCGTTTTGGATCATGCGATTTCCGTCTGATCTCTTCCTCGTTCATGCTTAACAGAACCATATCCGGTACGGGTTCGCCTAAAACTTCACAGCGCATAAGCGTTTTTACGAAATCCAGGGTCTGTTCCAGATCATCCGACACCCGCTGAAGCCTCATATCCAAAAATGAGATCTGTGTTTCCAGAATCAGCGCTTCGAAGCTGTCTATCATACCGCGCAGGCGTATCACCTTATGATCCTTAAACACCAGTTTGGCCCCATACAATTGCGTCATGTGTTCAGGTTTATCCGCGAAAAAACCGCCGTACGCGCTTTCATACCTGTCCGCCCGCGGCGCCGCGGCTTGCGGCTGAACAGGCTCGGCGGTCTCTTTTTCCGGTTCGGCTGAAGGTAATTTATCAAGATCCGAAATAATAGTCACCTTATGCTCCGCTAAATATGATTTGGCGGATGGGGTCAAGATCGCGTCTTTTTCTACAATAAATATTCCGGACTTATCCGCGGGCTGACTGTTCAGCCAATGCCTCGCGTGCATTTCCGTCAGTACGCGCATGGCGTCACATCCTTACTGCCCGAAAAAATTACGCTTTCTTTGGCAGAATATATTCCACTTCTTCATGAGGTCTCGGAATGACGTGAACCGACAGCAGTTCGCCGACAGCGCTGGCGGCCGCGGCGCCGGCGTCGGTAGCCGCTTTTACCGCGCCTACGTCGCCGCGGATCATAACCGTTACCAACCCCCCGCCGACATGCTCTTTTCCCATTAAGGTAACATTCGCGGCCTTAACCATGGCGTCGGCGGCTTCGATAGCTGGTACGAGCCCTTTTGTCTCAATAAGGCCCAAAGCGTTTTGGTTTGCCATTTTAATCCCCCTATATTATTAATAATACTGGTTTTACTTGAATCTGGCCAGAACCAGCCTGACAATTTCCTCAACCAGCGCGTTTTCCGCCTGATTAACGGGCAGCGGTTCCGGAGGCCCGCCTTTAATGTCGGAGAGTTCCTTTACGCCGTAAGCTAACCGCCGAATGTTGATCAAATGCAGCGGGCTGATATTATCCGACGTGGAACTGCCCCCCACGGCGCCGCAGCCCAAAGTCAGCGCGGGCGCCAAATTGGTGGTCGCGCCGATACCGCCTAAAGCGCCCGGCGTGTTGACCAGCAACCGGCTTACCGGCTTCCTGAGAGCAAACTCTCGTATTACCTCTTCATTATTGCTATGTATGATCATCGTATGGCCGGCGCCCTCATGGTTCAGCACGTTTATGCAACGTTCACAGGCCGCTTCCCAGTCTTCTTCCACGTAAAACGCCAGTACGGGGCAGAGCTTTTCGCGTGAGAACGGCGCGTTGGCGCCGACCTCACGTTCCCTGCCAATAAGTACTTTAACGCCGCGCGGTATGTCTATACCGGCCAATTCCGCGATGGTTTTCGGGGATTT
>JAITDJ010000008.1 GCA_031282635.1 Clostridiales bacterium | reverse complement strand
ATAGTTATGGATAGAGAAGATAAATTCTGTTTGCGGAAATTCTTTTTTTAAATCCAAAACATCAATCGATAAACCCTCTATATTGTTGAAATGTACCGCCGAGAAAATGCCGTGCGCTGTCATAAACTGTCGGACAGCATCTTTAAGCGTTTCATTGTTAAGCGCTGCAAGCGGGTTTACAAACATATACCGCTGTTCCGCCGGAACAGGAGAGTTTACAATCTCGAATTGGTGAACTTTGTCACCGAATATATTCGGGATTTTTCTTATGAATGTCTCCGTTGTCGTAGATTTATACGCAAACCCGCTTGACAGAAAATATATTTGAGTAAATGGATTTTCTGTCAGAATTGTATCAATCAGGCTTTTACAGTAAACGGTAACGCCGCCGCCCCAGTTCCACATATTGTCAAATGGCAGCCAGTTGTATATTAAAATTCGCGGGAACTTAGCCTGAATTGATTTCAACGGAGAAAGGTATTCTAAAAAGGTATGTTGGTCGTTGAGATTATAGTGCTGTAAAATAACCGCTTCACGGATATTTGAGAATAATTTTGCGGCATATTCGTTTATTGCGTTGAAATTATTTTCATAATCACATTCAAATAACGCGCCGCGTAAGTACATTAGAGCTCTTGCATATGTAACGCGCAATATATCCGTTTCATTGCCATACTCACTGTTTTCCAACACAGAAAGGTTGTCCATCATCCGAACGAATGGAAGGATAGCGTTTGATTGCTTATTCGAAGAAGAACTTTCGTTCGTCTTACGATAATAATACAGCGGAGCGGGAACCCAGACAATAGACTTTGCCTTCAACATCGTTTCAAAGAAGAACGGATTATCCACCCAACCACCGGATTTTGCTTCTATAAATGAAACGTTATGTTCAACCAGAAACGCGCGGCGATAAATCCCCGACCAAACGGACGGATGGCCCCACAGCATTTCAGTATTTTCGGTGATATGAAAAGGCCTGTCCAATACGATGACCCTGTCACGCTCGTGATTTATATCCGCTCGCGGAACTTTATTGGCAGGAGCGTAATAGTCGTAAAAATTACCCTTGACTACATCGACTGTTCCGTTCTGCGATAAATTATAGAGCGTTTCAAACATTTGAGGGTCGATAAAGTCGTCACTCTCAACAATGCCGACATATTTGCCGTTGGCGGCGGCCATGCCGGCGTTCATCGCGGCGCCGTAACCGCCGTTAGGCTTATCAATTATGAACACCCGTTCGTTCAGCGTTTCATAGGCTTTAAGTATCGGCAATGTGCCGTCGGCTGAGCCGTCATTTACGCAGATTATTTCTATATCGGTTAACGTCTGCGATAAAACGCTGTCCAAACACTGCTTTATATATTTTTCAACATTATAGCAGGGGATGATTACGGAAATTTTCGGCTGCGGTCTTCGAACAGTAACCGTAAGTCTGGGTTTTTCTGCAAGGCGTATTTGCGTTTTTCTTAGACATTGATTATTTTCTCCTTTTCTTGTTTTGATTTTCATTTATTTCGATATCTGTAAGAAAAGAGGTACGTGTTCAGATTATGCGCAAAATGATTGTTTCGCGCACTGTTAAGCGCATAGAATCCCACAATTCTAATGTTCACAAAGAAGGATGAATCATTTGTCAGGAAGGCGAAATCAAGCAAACCTTGATCTCGCCTTCTTTTTTTGCCGCAATTATTCGCGAAACAATCATTTTGCGCAATTTACTATTCATTTACGCAGCCAGATGAATTTTGATAATATTCACTTTGATTATAAAAGTCTACTGGAAACCATATATTTAATTACTTGTCAGTTTGATGTTCCTACAACTTTCCAGTCACTATTATAGCATATATAAACATAATTTGCAATGAAAATTTCATGGAAATCATGGAAATACAGGAGAAACACATCCAGAATATAGATACTAATGTTTGATAAACGCACGTCTTCGGAAGAACCAATACCCAAGCAGGTCTTGAAGGCCGCACGAGGCAAGGGCTGCAAGGCTATTTTTTTTGTCAAATTTTCACCAAAAGTTGTGGTGCAATAAATTTAGATATGATATAGTCATTATGACGAACTTAAAACGATGGCTGCTTGGTACACGCCAAGGCGCAGTAAGTGACAAGCATATGCAAACGTATCTGGGGCAGTATACTTTTAGGTTCAATAGAAGGAAGGCTGCCCAAAGAGGGATTTTGTTCTATAACACAATAATGAACAAAGGAGGAGAATAATGAAAATAGGCTGTTTCATACCGATAAAGTCATATTCTGAAAGAGTACCCGGTAAAAACTTTAGAAAACTAAATGGAAAAAAATTATACGAATATGTGCTGGAACACGTTATAGAGTCGGATATTTTTGATACAGTATATGTAGACACTGATAGTGATGAACTAAAAGGCTATTGTTTAACAAATGATATTGTCATAATTAATAGAAAAAAAGAATATGTATCTAATTCTATTAATGGAAATGATTTGATTTATTACCATTATACATGTTATCCGGAATTTGATTTCTATTTTCAACTTTTTGCGACAGCGCCTTATATGCAGCCGATAACCATTAAGAACTGTGTCGAAAAGTTAGTCAGTAGTAACAATTTTGACTCTTGTTTTACTGCAGTAATGAATCACGGTTTTTATTGGTTAGGCGGTTCCCCTGTCAACTATCGTCCCAATATCCTTCCGAGAAGCCAAGATCTAACTCCGATGATAGAAGAAACTACAGGGTTATATGGGATAAAAAGAGAGTCTCTGGAAAAATACCGTTGCCGTATCGGAGCTAAACCCTATATACATGTTGTGAACAAATTCGAAGCTATAGACATAAATACTGAATTTGATTTGAAGATGGCGGAATATGTGGGTAGGTTATATTGGAACTACGGTGACGGAGATACGCAATTTACCCCCCCCCCCCCCCCGCCAGAAGCGTAGCTCAGCAATAATAATATGGCTTCCCTCCAAAAAAAGGAGGTTGGCCTGGTAATGCAAATAACGGCTGTTATACCCGTACGTGAAGGAAGCAGACGGCTAAAAAATAAAAATGTCGCTCCGTTTGGGGGAACCAACCTCCTGATAAATAAAATAAGCCAACTAAAACGAGTGGTGGAATTATCTAACATAGTGGTAACCTCTGATTCAGATAATATGCTTGTCATGGCTAAAAGTGAAAATGTATTAATTCACAAGCGGGCGCCTGAATACTGCGATGAGAAAACCAAGACATTTGGTGAAGTCGTCGCTCATGTGTGCGAAAATATACCAGGAGATACGGTGTTATGGGCAACCTGCACATCGCCGTTAGTATTCCCAAAGCATTATAAAGACGCGATCGATAAATATAAATATGCTATTAATAATGGATATGATTCTTTAGCGTCGTTTGAGATGATTAAAAGATACCTCTGGAACGAAGAAGGGCCTGTAAACTATGAACTTGGTATAAAGCACGTTCCATCTCAACAACTGCCTTCGCTATATATCGTCACTGATGGAATTTTAATCGCCCCAAGGCTGAAGATGATTGAATGGAAATATTTCCACGGAAATCACCCATATAGGTTCCTGCTCGACAAACGGTCCAGTATAGACATTGACGATGGATTGGATTTGGCTTGCGCACGCGCTTGGCTGGATATGGATGAATCCGTGTCACAGATTACGCCATATCAGGTAACAGATGAATATTGATTTTCAATGTGTTAAAAGGTAATCCGGCGGAGGCGTCTTTTGCGCCGTGAAGCAAAAACAACTTAGTGTGGGGAGTGTTCATATTTATGGTATTATACACGTTTTTTTCCTGCGTCAGTATAAGCGCGGCGTTACTTCACCGGCTTATCCTGCGCAAAGAAAAGGATGCTGTGTTATTTGTCCACCGCGGCATGCTGAGGAGCCGGGGACTGCTGGAACCTATTGAAAATCTCAAGAAACAGGGCCTTTTTACAGATGTATGTGTTTCGGACTGGGATATAAAACCCGAGGTATTCAAAAAGGATGAGGCTTTTGCGGAGAGCGAATACCTGCGGATTTTTGATGCGGCGATTGCGGACGCAGGGTATAAAATTACGGACTTTGAAGAGATCTTCGTCATGTCTGACTCTTGGGATATAGACACGGCTATCTATCTCAAATATCAAGGGGATGCCATACTATTGGATACAGCAGGCGATAGATAACGCCGGATTAGGAGGTACCAGGGTCGGGAAGCCGGACTCGCCCATTCGTCTCTCCCTGATAAAAAAATATGGCGCACAGGGCTGGCAATCGAGACTGGCAACGCCTATTTTGTTGTCCGCGTCTAAAAACAAGGTGGATAAGCCGGCCGAATACTGGGATGTTAACGAAGCGGTCAACTTGCTTGACGCGGAGACGGCGTGGGCAATAGGCGAAGCTTTCGGCGCGAAGTTTGGCCCGGATACTGAAAATGCCGCACTGCTTTTGAAAAACAGTTGGGGCGCTGTCCATAGCCTTTTGAAGCCTAAAATATATTCTGATTGGTATCTCAAGTTATATGGCGACAGAGCCTTATCTTCAAAAGGGATGTCGCTGATTGACAACCTCGCCCTTGATTATTTCGTGGATACAAAATACGTTTTTGTCAAAACACATCCCAACGATCCGATCAGTGAGGGGAATATTGCCAGATGGTATGGAAACGGCGCGCGGCCGGCGCCCAATATGCCATACCAGATATTATCCAGATTATATGAGCTCAAGGGCGTTCGCTTCGACACCGTTTTAGGCTATGCGTCGACATCGCTCCAGTCTCTCAATCCGGCGCTTTACAATAAAACCGTTATCCTCGGCTCGGAGTTTTTCTTCCTGTGGATGCAGCTGCACGATATTTATACAGCCCTGCGTTTCGCGCTGGACAGGCTTTCGGGAGATGATATTTATTGTCCGAAGTACATGCAAAATGATGATATTTATTGTCCGAAGTACATGCAAAATGTTGTGGATTTGCTCCTTAAGCGCCTCGGCACAGAAAAGCGGTCAAAAGTCATGGCGCATACGGACGAAACGAAAAAGCTTCGGAACGCATTTGTGTTTTTTAGCGAAACTTTCTACCACCCAAGGTGCTTCAATGGTCTGCACGGAAGCGTAACCCTTTGCTTCCTTAACTGTTGCGAGTCGTTTTATTTCTATGACGAGAAGCTCAATGACAGCTTTTATCCCCTCGAAGTGATAAAAACACCGCTCCGCAAAACCTATGAGCCTTGCCGTGATTCATCTCTATGGCTGTACAACATTACGAGAAATTTTTGCGAGGAGATTGAAGATTTTTCATGCCTGCGCGAACTGCCCCGTACAGGGGCGGCGGTATCGGCAAGACCTATGCCGCCGTCCAAACGCTATGAATGCCTGAAAAGTATGACGGCAGAGTTCAGGGCGGCCGCGTACGAAAGCGCAAAAAGAGAATTCGAGGCATTGTACAATGCCTGCGTCAATGTGGATGACGTCTTTTTTGCATTGCTTCGGAATGAAAAAAATTATCTTAGATATTTAACCTTACTGGGTAAGCGAAAAGTCGATCTGCTGCTTATCTGTGCTGTGAAGGATACGTTGGGGAATGCAATTACCGCCGATGTTTTGGCAAAATTGAACGAACTGGGCTTTACTAAACCATCAAAAAAACTGTGGACAACTTATATTGGGGTATTGGATCATGGCAATTGTCTTTGCGATCTTGCTCCGGAGACTGAGCAGCCATCCAACTACGAAAACGAAACTCTCAAGCTCAAGGTAACCAGTCAGTCGTGGCGAAAAGGAAACACGGCTGAAATTATTATTGATGAGGTTGACTACGCCGTAAACGCCCGTGGTTTGAACATTGTGGTATGGGATACAAAAGAGAGTCGCCTCGTTGACAGTGCGGCGTTCGACGCGCACGCACGATCGGACGCGGTTTGTTACAGAAGAGAGCCTCATTTCTTGGATTGAAAAACCGGAACTATAATTGCCGTATGACGCGGGCATACAAAAAAAGGATCAGGGAAAACTACTAAAGATTTCCCTGATCCTTTTTTGCGGAGGCCCAAATATGAAACCCAGAAAACTGCTGGCGGCGGCTCTAATATTCACGCATCTGCTTATTCCAGCCCAAGCGTTCGCCAATTATCAGAACCCCGTCGTCGATCTGAGTATTACCGACTACTCCAATCGGACATCCGCGTCCTACACGTTAAACCTCAAATGGGCCCGTCCGGTTCCATCCAACCGGATGGAAGGGGGCCTTAACGTGTCCCAATCGCCGACCGAGCAGGCTTCGGGCTACGAGGTATATTACCGCAACGCCACGAGATCGGAGCAGTTTACCGTACCAATCAGCGACCCCGATTTAAAAAATAATACAGACGACGCTATAAACGCCCAATACGAACTCAGCCTGAAGAGCGGCGCCTTATACATGTTTCGCGTACTGCCTTACCATAACCATACCGTAACCAACACCGACGGTTCGGTCACTATCCGGCCCGCGCCGATAGATACCGGTTTCACGGAATCGCTGGCGCTGTACCTGACGGATATTAAACTGACAGCGAAAGGTTCCGGACGCTACATGACCGTCACCTGGGATAACCCCACCCTAGACGGCAGGGAGATATTCACCGGCTATCGGTTATACCATACGGCGGGCGGGGCGCGGGCGCCTCAAATACCCATGACCCCGTACATCGAGGTTTCAGCCAACTCGCCGGATTTGACCCGCACGCGCGACGGCAGACTCCAATATACATTTTACGATGAAACCCTGCAGGTCGGGAAACTGTATGCGGTAAAGGTCGAGCCGCTGTTTAACGGCCGTTTGGCCCGAGAGTTACAGTCCTTAAACATAGCCAACAGAGAATACAGCCTGTCTTATCGAAATATTAGGGAGCGGGAGTACCGTATAGACGACGCGTATATTAACCCCGCGCTGCACGTACAAACCGAAGGGCAGGACTATGTACGAATTCACTGGGACAGCCTTAAAACATCCATACAGAGCATCGACAGCGTGGAGATATACAGCAGCCTGGCGGAGGACATGAGCAATAAGCGGCTTATCGGCGTTTTATCAGACGACAGCGCCGCTGACGTTAATTTCTGGCTCACGGCCAGGCCCGATACAACTACTTATTATCAGATAATTATTAATTATATAGACAGCGCGAACAAACCCATTGGCGTATGGTCAGAAATCGCCTGGTTCGATCCGGCGTATAATGATTTTTCACCATATAAGCCAACCATCCTGTCCGTAACGGATAACGCGATGAAGCCGTTTGTTATGACCGTCCAATGGCAGGCGTTCATAAGGCCGCCGTACAGCCAAATGGAACAGATGGACGCGAATCCGGATTATAACAGCCAATATATTGACCGGAACCTGATCTATGATATTTATGTAACGGACGATATCAGAAATTTTGATAACCCCCTGTTCAACGATAAAATTATAGCGTCTCTGTTTGCCGAAAATCTTGGTCTGACCCCTTTCGAAGCCGACCGGAACGCGATCCCGTCGTATACCGCGCCGATCAGGGAATATTACTCGCTGTCTGATTCCGGTGAAATAACCCGCCAGCCGCTGAAAGACAACACCGTCTATTATATCAAGATTACCGCGGTTCGCAGCCCCGGCGGCCAAGTGTCCAAACCGGCGACGGCGGCGCGTTTCATCAGACCTGCGGGCAATATTGACACAAACCCGCTGATGACGACCAGGCCGCCGCTGCGGATAAAAACGGATGAACTCGGCGTCGAGCGGGTAACAAACAAGACTGTTGCTATACAATGGGATACGGAATATTACGAGGCCTACAACAGCGAAGATAAATCCTGGTATACCGTGGTTGGAGTCGAGGACGGCGGAAAACTTCTCTTTGGAACGGAAACGGAGAGCATTCCCGATCCATCCAAAATAATAAACCTGAACGATTCCAAATACCTGGCGCCCAATGCCGCCGGGGAGGCGCTGATAAAAGGCGATCTGCGCGATAGGGGCGCCGATCCGGCCGAGGCCGAGACCCTGCCTGTCCGCTTAATGGACATAAAGGACAGTCAGTATGAGATCCATACGGCCAGGTATGACTATATTCAATCGCAGGGCGGTTATGAGAACTATCTGAAAACACTGCTGACTGCGGAAGGCGAAAAAAATTGGAACGCGATAAAGCCGGAGGGCGACCCGATTCATCCCGAGTTCACCGTCTCTCTGGAAGACATGCCCCAAAAGGGCGGGCTTAGCCCCAATACGGCGTATGTGGTTTATTTCCGTCCATATATTGTGCGGGATGGCAAAAAGAACGCGTACTTTCCCACCTATGTTATTACGACTACCACGGATGTACAGCCGCCGCTGGATATTACGCCTACCGTCCCCATTTTGGAAGCCGTCGGACGGACGGACGTCTCGATCACTATTCGCTGGTTGTATACGCCCGAATTGATCTATGAACTGGGGTATTCCGAAAATTCAACGGACTACCCCGATAAAGGCGTGATTATACCGTGGGAAACGATCAGTCAGACCGGGAAGGTAACCCGCGAGAACGAGAAAACGTATCTGAATTATACCATAGCGGATCTGTTTCCGGATACCGAGTATCATATTTGGATACGCTCCGCGGCCGATAACGTTCTGGATCCGGCGTATTCCGCATGGTCCAACCCTATTTCGATGAGGACGGAAGATATTTTGCCCCCCGCGCCCCCGCAGGGTTTAAGCCCGGCTGATGAGGAGCATGTCAATTACTATAACAAAGCCAACGACAAAATGTACGCGCCGATTGGGGAAACCTATCTGATTCTGGAATGGATGCGCAATCAGTCTGACATACCGGCGGACGACGGCGATATTATTGAGATCCCGGCGCCTGCGGATGACTCCGCTTTCCTGTACGCGCCGGAAGCGCGAGGTATGTTTATGGCCATGTTCGGCGGTTTAATCGCCAATAAGCTGTATTACGCCCGCGTTAAAACCATTTTTACGACGACCCGGAACACGGACGGCGTTATACGGAAACAATACGCGTATACCATACAACTGGCGGACAATCCGGGTTTTATAGATGCCCGCGAAATAACGGCCCCGCTTCTTGCGGATCTATCTGAAACGGATCCGCTGTACACCCGGCGCCGTCAATCCGAGTGGTCAAAAGCCATAGGCGTGTATACCGCGCGTTCCGATACGGAATATGACGGAAAGGCGGATCCGAGGATGTATCCTCTGCCCGACCGCGATTACGAGATCATTTACGACGATTATACGCAAACGCTGACGTTCCGCTTCCGCATGGATCAAAAAGATAAAAACGGCGATCATGACGGCCGCGTGGATCAGCGCTTTATTTCACGGTTAATAGAAAAAAAAACCTATGTGTACGACGTGGATCTGACCAGGTATTTTTATCTGCCTGTAAAGCGCCGCGTATTGGATATGCCGTACAGTATCCTCTCTGCGTTTGAGGAACGCCGAATCGCGCTTAAAGTAACGGCGGACAATTTGTCCGTCACATTCCCGCCGGGTTCCCTGCGGGCGGAAAATTTCGGCGCGGGGGCGCGTATGTTCGTCAGTATGACGGAGAACGACGCGGAAACGCCGGAGCTTAAGTATTACGACAGTTACGCCTCGCGCCCTCAACGCCTGGAGATACGCGTCAGGTCTCCCGAGCGGGAAATAAAAATAAATCAAGCCGCGCTGCCGATTAATGTTCAAATGCGTTTGCTGTACCCTCTATATGAATACCCGTCGCATGTCGGCGCCTATATGGCGAGTATGGATACGGCGGGTTGGTTGGAACGCGAAGCGAAGCCGAATATGGAACAGGACGCGTTATCGTTTGACACCTATGAAACCGCTTTATACGCGGTTATTTCCTCCGGGGCGCCGGCAGTGGCCCCGAATCAGGCTTACGGAACATCCGATCAGGCCGTGCGCAACGCAATGCTGTATGTTACATCAAAATTGCGTTTTACGGATATGCGCGTGCTGATCCCCAACTCCGCGGTCAGTTCGGGCCAGTTCAACCAACTGGTTATGGCCGTCGCCGACAATAGACTTAACACGGCGTTAAACGCTCCTCTAAACGATTCAGACAGCGCCGCGCTGAAAAAGGCCAGGCTGTTTACGGAGAAAAGCCCCGTAATCCGTCAAGACGCCATAGCCGCGTTGGTAAGGTTATATGAGCTGAAAACCGGAGGGCCGGTAACCGCTTATAAAGATATGACGCAAACGCCGTTTACGGATATTATGCACGCGGCGGACGCATATAAAGTACCGCTGCTGAAAGCGGCGCGGCTGGGCATGCTCAGCGCGTCGAACGAATGGAACCTGGAGCACGCGGACGATTCGCCGCTGTACATTTCATACCGGGCGAACCCTACGGGCTACCTGACAGCGGGCGATATGTTCAAGATGACGGAAATTGTGCTGCGCGCCCCGGATGTTCGGGAATTGGGGGAAGAAACGTCTTAAGAAAGTGAAGATTTGTTAAATTGAGTAAAGAATGGTAAAATAAAAAAATCGCGCGAGACACGTACGCGGGTAAATCCAATGAATAGAGAGGCATTTATAATGATCCAAGACGAACATGGAAACGGAGGAGAGCATACGGACAGTGTAAAAAAAGCTATTGTAACAGGCGCCAGCCGCGGAATTGGGCGCGGTATCGCGTTATGCCTCGCGAAAGACGGCTATGACGTCGCCGTATCTTATTCCACGCAGGAGCGAGACGCCATAGAACTCGCGAAGGAAATTAAAGAGAAATACGGCCGCGAATGCCATGTCTTTCAGGCGTCTCTGCAGGAGCCCGGCGCCGGGGTAAAACTATTCGGCCAGGCGGTGGAAAAACTCCGCCGGCTGGATCTGCTGGTCAACAACGCGGGGGTTACCCGTATGGAAAGCCTGCTGGATCTTACGGAGGAAACACTGGATTATCTGCTCAATCTGAATTTTCGGAATTATTTGCTGATGGCCAGGGAGGCCGCGCGATATATGGTAAAGCATGGGATTCGGGGCGGCATTATCAATATCACATCCTCAAGAGGCGAGCGGGCTTACCCCAGCGATTTAGTATACGGAGGGTTGAAGGCCGGCATAAACCGCGCCATACAGTCCGCCGCCCTGGATGTGGCGCCCTATGGCATAAGGATTAATAACGTGGCGCCGGGAGCTATCCGTATCCGCAGTGAAGAGGACATTAAAAAACAGGGCGGAGAGAAAAACCGTTTCCTGGATGAGCTCGGCGGCCGTATCCCTCTCGGGCGCGTAGGCTTACCCGAAGACGTCGGCAACGCCGTGGTTTTTTTGGCTTCGGAAAAAGCGTCATATATTACGGGTATGACATTGCGCGTGGACGGCGGACTGATACTGCCCGGTATGCCGGAGCGTACGGAACCCGGCGGCGCCGACCGCGGATGGGGTTATCGTAAATCCGTGTTTGATGATTCCATAAACGATCAAAAGGATTAGTAAAGCGGAATAGCAGCCCTGTATTTATCGCATGGCTGCTATATTTGCCTATTTTTTGAAGAATGGGGGCGGCATAATGAGAAAGCTGATTCTGCTGTTTGTTTGTATTATTGTCATCGCGTTATTTCCTGTTAAAGTAATGGCTGAAGATATAGATCCTGCGGACATCGGTTTTGATTATACGGAAAATGAAGATACGGCCATGTTTGACAGCGGGACAGTTTATCATGTGCCATGGCCTTTTGCGGTTTATGACGAGCCGAATTTCTCAGCTGAAATCCTTGAGAAATATGAACCCCAAAATGTGACCGTACTCGAAATGCACGAGAACGGCTGGGCTTTTGTCAGTACTTATAAAGGTTTGTGCTGGGCGTATCTGAAGGAAAATATGATTAATGTTGATAAACAAACGTTGATGTATTTGATTTAGATATACATACGTTAGTTTTTCAGATGCCCAGATCATCTGATCCTGATTTGGGGTTTAGCGGAAATCCCGCAAGCGGCGGAGGGTTTACAATTTTCCCGTCGGCTATGATGGGTTTAGTGAATGATTATGTCGGCAACCCGATAGATATGACCGGTTCTTCGATAGATGATTTAAAACTAAAGTTAAGTTCAGATTGCCCCATAGTTGTTTGGGTAGCTGGTTTAGGATTTAACGTACACGCAATTTGTTTGACTGGGTATGATGAAAATGGAGTTTACTACAATGATCCCTGGACAGGGGTAAAAAATGAGTTTATTACATATGGTAAGTTTCTTTCTATTAGCAAGGGGTCAGAGCTGAAGCATCAAAAAATAAAGGGTGAAATCAAGCGAGGTATCGACCATAAACGGGAAATAAAAAAAGAAATTTTGTAACATATGATGAAAACGAGCTTTCATCATATGTTACTTTATATGTTACTTTATATATAATGAACAAAATTTTAAATTTTTTGTACAGCTTTTGATGGAATAGATATAATGAATAAAGGGGCGCGGGAGACAAATTGATCGCAGTAATAAGTACAATAAAAAATGAAGCTGAACGCAGTAAAGCGACTGAGATTTATAAGATGTATTGCAGTACAATGCTTTATGTGGCAAAATCCATTCTAAAGGATAATGCTTCTGCCGAGGACGCTGTTTCAGAATCAATGATAAAGATAATAAAAAATCTTGGCAAAATATCTGACATTTCGTGTCACAAAACGAAGGGTTATATTGTTATTATAGTAAGGAACACTGCTCTTAGCCTTTTGAGTAAGTATAAGAATCGAAAAGAGGACAGTGATGAATTGCTCCACGAGATAGCCGACACTGATATTTCAGCACTTGATGAACTGACAAATGAAGAAAGCTTAAATTTCATTAATAAGGCCGTATTATCTTTACCTAAACCGCTATCGGATGTACTATATTTATCCATTGTAAACGGTTACGACAATAAAGAGATATCCAGACTGCTTAATATTAATTATGATTTAGTTAGAAAAAGGTTATCAAGAGCGAAAAAGGCTGTCAGGAAAATTTTAAGTGAAACGGGTGAGGTTTATGGAGGACAGAAACGAAAAAATCTTTGATACATTATTAGAGATTGCTGTCGAAGAAGCACTGCTTCAAGAGATAAGTGGCATGCCAAGCTGTGAGGAACTTGACAAAATTTATACGCCTTCACCAGCAATGGATAAAAGGATAAGGCGTATAATTTCCCGACACGAACTTTCTAAAAATGCCAATGCTTTCTTTAAAATAACAGGAAAAGCAGCCGCTGGTTTTTTAGTGTTATTGGGTATTTCAGCAACGGTTATATTCAGCGTTGACGCGTCAAGAAATTATGTAATTAATTCATTTATTCAATGGTACGATAATCATACGTCTGTGCAATTTCACACAAATGAAAATTTGAGTTTATTTGATAAATATTCATTTAATTATATTCCTGAAGGTTTCACAATTACAAATAGTTTTTTTGATAATGTCAAAAAAACATATGTCTTTACAAACGATGACGGCGAAAATATTATTTTAATCTTAACTTCATCCTATACATCTGACTTAGAAATCGACAACGAAAAAAGTGATTTTTCTTTAATAAAGATTCATAATCAGGATGCATTTTTATTTGAGGGTAAATCCGATGATGAGGTGAACACGGTTATTTGGAAAAATGATGACGTCATTTTTGAGCTTTTATCTAACCTTAATAAAACGCAATTAATTTCTATGGCTGAGAATACTTTAAAAAATTAAAATTTTTTTTATAGACGTGTCACAAAACACCACACTAGATTGTTATATAATTAGAGGGGTTGAAAGTCTCTCCTCCATATAAATAATCGAAGGGTGGTTTTATGATTGCACGAAAGAAATGTGTAACATTTTTGTTGTCGTTTGTATTGCCGTTGACCTGTTCAGTTATAACAGTAAACGCTAATGACAATACTAGTGAAGGATTTACGGCTGTGCCTCTGTATGAAACAATTGAGCCGTATTGGATGAATATCGTTGGTTTGAATACTTACTTGAGTTTCAACAACGGTTGCGGTTCATTAGGCGCCTCTGTGATTGGGCAAACCGGAACAACGCAAATAACAGGGTACGCAGTTCTCGAACGCTTTAATTCAAATGGCACTTACACACAGATTGCTTCATGGAATAACTTGAGTGCCACCGGCAATCTTTTAGATTTTAGCAAGACTTATTACGTAACAAGAGGTTATACATATCGCTTGTCGTTTACAGCAACCGTTTATAGGAATGGTACGGGAGAAACTGCAACTGGTTGTATAAGCCGGTATGCTGATTAATTACTTAACCGGGGACCAGGCTGAATTCATGTTGCAAGATTGTCATCGAAATATAAATTATGATTTTGGAGGAAATAAATTTAAAAAGAATAAATAAAATGTTAAGTATGGTAATATCAATTTGTATAATATCGGTCATGTCTATTAATGTTTTTGCGGCTAATAAAATAACCATGACTTCAAATAATATCATGGCCTTAAATTATGCAAATGATTTAGAAAGCTATTTAATTAACAGAATTGGTAACATTGATACTTTTGTCGGATCAGATACATTATCACTTGATGATATTGTAAATGAATTTGCAAAAGAGAATATAAAAAATTATGATCTTAGTAAAATAGCCGAAAGTAATTTTACTAAAACTATAACAGTAAATGAAGAAAATAAAGTAATTGTACATGGTGACTATATTGAAATTGTTGGAAAAGATATAGTTTCTTTAACCCCTAAAAGAGTTATGAATGGTTTCGTTGATGCCGATTCGCAAATTAATCGAGCGAGTGGAACAACTTCAATTTATAGCTATTATTATGCGGCATATGGTGG
>JAITDJ010000186.1 GCA_031282635.1 Clostridiales bacterium | reverse complement strand
CATGGCGGCAAGGAATAATAACAGCTATTTTATCCATCACGCCTCCAAACGTTCATAAGCGGTATTATATACCATGGGTTTTGATTCCATTTATTACACTCAATTACAAGGTAATTGTGCACATAAAAAAATCCCGGTTGATCTGGAACAGCGACAACCGGGCGTGAGAAAGGAATGTTAACGGTAATTCAACCGCGCATTTTTAGACATGAAGCTTTAACTGTCAGGAGAATGTGGTGTGAAGCGCTAATCGTTATCGACCCAAGCCGTTAAAGAGCGAACCGACCGAGTTTCCGCCGCCAAACAACCCGCGGATGCTGCTGAATATGGATGTTATCGGGCTTAGAATAACTCCTACAGCGCCTCCTACAAGAGAAGTGGCGACTCCGAAAAGGGACGAAATAATACCAAAGGTACCGCCAGACACGCCAACAAGTTCTTCATCGCTAAGCTCTTGAAAACTGCCGACGCCCAATTCTTTTTCTTTCATACGAACCTCCTATGTAGTTTTTATCCCAAGACATTCCGATGACCCGTATTTTGTGGGATATATTAATATTGTATCATTTATTCAAATAATGTCAAGTATTACTATATAATATATTTTTTTATGTCGAGTATTGGATTGTGATCAGAGCTGAAGCATCAAAAAATAAGTTCATGCTTCAGCTGTGACATTTATTTTCATACATTGACAAATAACGCTATTTGTGGTTAAATTATTTTGATAATGTCATATTTATAAATAAAGGAGTAGCATTATGTTTTCGAAATGTAAGGTTACGGCGGCTGTTACGTCTATTTCCCTGGTGGTGCTAATCGTTACGGGGACATTCGCGTGGACAAGCTTAAATTCACAGAAGGTAAACGAGTGGTTTGGCGCAGGAATGAACCCAGGAACCGGTCCGGGCGGTACGCTTCATGATGATTTTTTTGAAAACAGCAAACAGGTTTACGTAGAAAACTGGGGTGACGAGAACTTATATGTCCGAATTATGCTTGGTGAATACATGGAAATAGGATTTGGCGCGGGCTTAAAATCAGTGGCAAAAGACTCGTCAGGTGAGGATATACATAATCCGAATAATAAGTCTGTATCGGTTCGCGGAAATACCTGGAACATAGATGAGCCTGAAAAATGGAATGTTGTATGGGTCGGCGATAGACTTAACGAAGTAGGCGATATACCGACTGGAATAGCGCCTTGGTACAAATTAAGCAGTTATTGGGGATGGAATATGGGCGGCCAAAAATACTATTTCCCGGCGCCTGAAGGCAGCAGAACAGATAAGGGTTATGTTGATCAACGTAGCCCTAATGCTCTGCAACCAATAACGGGAGACGACTATGAGTCAGTAAAACGAACGCTTTCAGCATCAATCATGTCGATGGAAGCATGGAAAGTAACTGGCTCACCCATCGGTAATTATTGGGTTATTGATAGATCTGACGGTTGGGCATATTGGGCTGCACCGTTAGAGCCTGGTGAAGCAACAGGGCTTCTTATAAATAGTGTTATGAAAATAGGTAGCGCATGGCAAAACTACACAAGTAATGTTGATTTTGATTATAATAGTGATTACTATTATGGCATAAATGTCCATGCTCAGATAGCTACCAAAGACGGAACGACTGCAAACGGAGAGTTAGATAATTACAAGAATTTCGGTACAGACGGCGGCTGGACGAAAGATGGGCAATTGCTAATGGATAAGGTAGTTTATTCAGATAGAGACGAAAATAGTCAACCAAATAAATTCACACTGGCGTTTGGATCGGGCGGTACGCACCAATCCCAATTTGAAGAACCGCCTGCTACTAACCCCATCCCCGGCGGCGTTTTGGATGCAAGCACAAATACACTTACCGCAGATATTAAAGCAGGCGCGCAGTTTTATGTTAGCGTAAGTGTATTACCTGGATACAGCTTTGATAAATGGGTTTCTTCGGATAATAAAGGTTCATTCGGCGATGCGACGAAAATTGCAACAACTTTTATAATGCCTGATAGCGATGTTACTGTTACGGCGACGTTTAAATCCTCAAATTAGTATTAAAAGCTATCGTTTCAATTTCAAATGAAAAAACGGCGTTATCGAAAAAATGATGATAACGCCGTTTTTAATTCCAGAAACAGTTAATGTTGCCATTTATAAGTAATAACATCAGATATTTATATTGCATTGGTTAAATTAAACCAGAAAAAGTGGTATCACTATTTACGGATATCAGCACCAGTGCTGATATCCGTAAATATCAACACAATTTTCTCCAGCGCAATATAGTTGATGGCGCCCCATATCTGATGTTGCTATTTACGAATGGCTGCACTAGTTATGTTATTAATCAGCCCGCTCAGACGGTCGCTATAAACGATCCGGCGAGTTGAATAGTCGCGTACGGAGCTAGGACGCTTACAGGAACAGCCTCTTCAGGCCCGGAGCCGCAGCTAAGAATCTCAATATAGCCGTTTGCGTGGATAATCGGCATAAGATAACGCTGGTTCAGATCCACGCCGGTATAACTTGTTATGCCTAAAGTCAGCGGCGTCTCGTAGACCGGCGATAACGGGCAACCCCTTATTTGCAGACTGCCCGTCGGGCTACCGGAAATCGAGTTGATGGTGACATGGACGTGGATAAATGTATATTGCCCGATTGAAATGCACAAGCCCCTGACGAGCCCCAGCGCAATCGTCCCGGCTGTAGTGCTCCCTCTGACGACGGGGGTCCATGTAGTCTCCACAAAAGGCATGACGCCTGCTGCTTTCGACAGTTCAATAGCTTTTTCAATTGTCATTATCTCACTATTTGGTACTAATGCTTCCATTGGTTCTTGCAAATTCATTATAAAGCCTCCTATATGTTTTCAGAACGTTTTTCGGTTTTTTGCGGAGTTGTGCCTAGCTGTTCGATATGAAGCAGCCTGCAACCTGCAATGTCGCGTACGAGGCAAGGATGCTCACGGGGAGCGCTTGTTCGGACCCGTCACCGCAGCTTAAGATCTCGATCACGCCGTTTGGCAGGATTTGCGGCGTAAGATATCGATCATTAAGATTTACGCCGGTATAGCTGGTTATACCCAAGTCCAGCGGCATCTCGTAGATAGGCAAATACGGTGAGCCGGTTATCTGTAGGTTTCCTGACGGGCTGCCCGAGATCGAATTTATTACTACATGGATAAGGATGAATTTCAAATGACCCATGGAGACGCATTGCCCTCTTATGAGCCCCAGCGAAATCGTGCCGGCAGTGATGCTCCCTTTGACGACTGGGGTAAACGTTGTTACGACCGCCGCCTGTAATATGGGCCTGATACACCAGTTTCCACCTAAAGCGCCGCTGGGAATATAAATATCATAATTGTCAACCCAACCGGAACCCGCATATATAAAGCTCTCGCCTCTATTTTTGTAATACTGCCCCAACCCGTTATATTCTCTATGAATGTACTCCATATAGCATGTGCTTCTGCTGTTGTTCCCAACACTTGTTTTTACTATAAAAGCATACTTACCAGGGCCGGGAATCAAATACGGCGTGGGAAGTGTAACTGTACAAGCACCGGTATAAGTATGTGTACCCGTAGCGACCGGAGCCGGCAATGACCCAATCGGCGGCAGCGATCCGCTTGGAGCTGGGACGATATTTATTGAATAAGATGATCCGATAGAACCTGTTTGAATCATGATATCGGTAATAACCGGATATGTGCCAATCTGGCTTGTTAAATCAAACATATTGCACATATACGTTTCGTTTAAATATTCTATCGGCATACCCATAATATTAGTATCCAACGCCAGCATTTTTTCGCCGGTGACGGGACGAAACCCTGTAAAAGTCTCGAAACCGTAAACACTTGCGTCTTCATATGAAAGCCAGAAATAGCCTAAATCCCCAAAACCGGTACCCCAACTGTTTTTAACTAACCATGCCCCGTTATTTGCCGGACGATACGATAAATTGAAATTTGTCCTCGCAAAATTATCGTTCCAACCGCATACAAGAACTGCATGATATCCTTCATCCGGCGGATGATAGCTGGTTGAATTATAGGCATAATAAGTGACATTATAAAACACATCATGCCATCTCAATGCACAATGTACGCTACCATAATCGGTGACAACCTGTTTTATGGAATTAATATCGCTTCCAATAACCTTTGTACTGGTAACATGTAATCTGGACGGCTTACTCATATTAGTGTTGTCCCATTGATTGCCTGGGCTTGAATTATAGGGAGCGTCCGATTGATACACCGGTCCTACCCAAGGGGTAATGCTTGCCGCTGTATCGACAAAATTACCGCCATCGCCTGGGTCTCTGGAAAACCATTGTGGTAAGTTTTCGTTACTGGCCCAAAAACGCACATGCTCTTCGGAATAGATATTTTTTATCCCTGTGTTCTTGCTTACAAGGGCTTCTAAATTTCCAACTGATGCAAATGCCCAACATGTACCGTAAGGGTTTTGATTTTTTACAGGCGTCATATATGTCATCCTAGGGTCAAAAGAAGTTGGAAAAACTCTCTCTGTGCCGCCTATCAGAGGCACTTGGCGGATAAATGGAAATGGTACATAGTTTTTATACTTATCGAGACTGCCTTCTTTTTTATCTTTGAGGTATTCTTTATATTCTGGCGTATAGGCAACGACTTGCCCATAATCAGCAATGGGCTGATCTACGTTGTTGTTTGAAGGTACATCGCTCAACTTAATCTTCCTTTCAAGTTTTTGTATTTCGAATCGACTATGGAAATGCTGTTTATCACATCTCGCATAAAACATCATTTTTACTAAGACGATCAAACTATTGTATTAATAGATGGGCCAATATGTTCCATCAGTTACTTATATGACTTGAAAAAACGTAACAGGTCAGCCCCCCTAAATTAACCATAGAAACGAGAAGCGCAGCGCGATTCTTATTTTTTTTTGAAGTTTTATATTTTGGAGATATCCTTTTATTGTCACGGGTAAAGATGCATGCAGTAACGTGTGAATATCATCTCTTATAAGTACCAGATTTTGATATTTATCCGTGCCCCCCAATTCTTCAGGAATTATATGGTGACAACGGATTTCATCAGGGGTTTTAAACTCATAACCGGAAACAGCGCATCTTCCATGTTGACCACAAAATCTAGAGATGCGGTTATCCATAAATTCAACGCTTCGGCCATAGGATGGCTGAGACATGAGGAGAGTCATCAACGCTGTGTTTATCCGAAGATTGTCGTGAATGAGTTTTTTCCCCTCGGGGGTGTTTGTAAGCACTGGCGATAGCTTGTTCGCAATTCCGATTAGATCGAAAACCATAACTATTATTTGCTGCGCCCCAGCTCAATATTTTTCGATTGACACGGCAAATTCTGGGCTGTATAATGAATATATCTGGATAGAGGAGCAGTTTTAAAGAGTAGCCGAATGGTACGCGGGAAGCGCGGGACGATCCTCCGGTGAAAGGTAACACTGCCGAAAGGCTGGATATCTTACCGGTTCAGCCTTGGCCGTTATGCGCGAAAGCCTTGCGGTTGTCATCAGTTACTGATGGAGCGCTATCGACTGTTCTTTGCGTTTTGCTTTGGACTATCGGCGCTCTTGCCGATTTTTTTTATGCCATTCGGCAGGGGGAGGCATTTATGGGTTTATTTACGGGATCCGGCGTGGCGCTCGTTACGCCTTTTACGGATGATGGTTCAGTTAATTATGAAAAGCTGACGGAATTGATCGAATTCCAGCTCAAAAACAATACGGACGCCTTAATCATCTGCGGAACCACAGGAGAAGCGTCTACGCTTACGGACGACGAACAGATAGAAACCATACGCGTCGCCGTACGCGCGGCGAACAAGCGCGCGCCGGTTATAGCCGGCGCGGGCAGCAACTATACGGATCACGGCGTAGAATTGTGCGTACGATCACAAGCCGCCGGAGCGGACGGCGTTATGCTGGTAACGCCTTATTACAATAAAACTACCCCTAAAGGCCTGATCGAGCATTATACAAGAATAGCGCTCAGCATAGATCTGCCTATTATCGTATATAACGTGCCTAGCCGCACCGGGCTGAATATCACTCCCAAGACCGCGAAAGCGTTATCGAACATAGATAATGTCACCGGGATTAAAGAAGCCAGCGGCAATATAGCGCAGGTAGCGGAAATCATAGAATTTTGCGGCGATAAGCTGGATGTTTACGCCGGTAATGATGATTATATCGTTCCGGTCATGTCTCTGGGCGGGAAGGGTGTTATCTCCACAGCGGCTAATATTATTCCCAGGCAGATTCACGATATGACCGATAAATTTATAAACGGCCGCATAGCGGCCGCGGCCGAGTTGCAATTAGGGATTC
>JAITDJ010000071.1 GCA_031282635.1 Clostridiales bacterium | reverse complement strand
CTTCCGCGATCAGATTGATGAGGGCGCGTTCTTGTTCGTTTAGTTGTGTCATGGGGAACATCTCCTTCTTGTTTCTTGTGGAAATTATTCCCATTTACACGGTCTGCTATACGCCCTCTGTTTGCGTTTAACTCGTTCACCACCTCCTCAAAGAGTTCTCGATACTTTTTATACGTTTTCATCTCAATGGATGCCGCGCGGCATATTTCAACGGCAGTATATGGTCTGCCCTCAATGGGTTTGCTGCGATATATCGTTGTCATACGCCGCCAATACCAATCTTCCCGGTTCTCAACGATAACATCGACACAAGCACGAATCCGCTGATTTGAACGCAGATTATCCCGTGTTAGCCCTGTAACCTCCGCAATATATCCGTAAGAAATCTGTCTATCCGGAGGATTGGCAGTGATATGTGCGATTGCCTGCTGTACTTTTTTCTGTGCACATTCTGCGTACATACGTCTTTCAGCCGTTTCCCATCTCAAAGTCAAATGATCATTGAGCCATTCCTTATGATGGTCGCAGAGATAATCATATGCTCCGGGTGCTTTCTCCTGTAAAAGCGAATATGTAACCTCACCGTATTCTTCAATAAGAGAAACAACTTTGGATTTGTAATATTCTTCGGGGCCGAGTTCAATGTCATACTGCGGAGTGCGCAATAGTCCGAGCTTTTTCTTCTGTAACATTATTATGCTTTTATCGCATCTCAGAATTTCTGCCGTTTTGGTAATGCTGACATTTTTATCATGACTGCACCGGATTAGCTCACTTGTCCACAAATGCCCATAATCCAAAATTACCGGTATTCCGCGCAAACTCTTGGATTTACTGATTTTGTACCGCATACCACAATGCTCGCAACAAAAATATCCGACCGCTCTGCTGTTAAAGTTGCGGACTTCCATGCAAACCGCACCATCAATATGATAATGATCACAAATCGGATTTTCGCAAATGAACGGTGCTGCTCCGAAAGGATTTTCCGAAACGCCACTGTTTACAAAATCAACAACAGAACCTTTTGCAATGCACATCAGCAATATATGTTGCAACGGTAAGAACCTACTCATCATATTCCTATGGATTTGAGAGAGCCATTCAGAAAAAATCGGGGTTTCTGAAAAGAGCCCGCCGAGAAATTCTTGGCTCCAATAATCATTTACGGCATCGTTTAAGGCATTTGAATCGCATCGGACTCCGTGGACTGACGCTATTCCCTTGTCGCGAAATAACTTCAAATATTTATCACGCCCGTTTTCCGACCAGTCAACCGACAAGCCGTTTTCGAGAAGCCATTCGCTTTCCCGACCTATTTTCAAGCATTTGTCTTTGTGCTTATCAAATATATCAGCGACGGTGTATGCAGTGCCGACTTGCGTTTCACTTGAAGCAGGATAGAATCCTGATGTAGCCTGCTTAGTCGTTATGTGCGAGTTGACAAGCCGGATTTGGTGCTTAGTACAAAAATAGGAACCGGGAATTTGGTGTTTGCGATGCCAGTAAGTTTCTCCGTGCTCGGCAATATCTTCTGCGGCACACAATGGGCAGTAGCGTAAATACTTCAGCCACGAACGTCTGCTTTTCAATACCATTATGCGGTCGTATGTTAAAGCAGGAACTCCGCCGTTTAGCACCTTTTCAATTTCTACACGTAATTCCGGCGTATACGATATTGCAAAGTATGGATACAGGGTATGGTTAATGGCAATGACGGAACGGGTAACGCCGGATTCCGGCGATGCCCAATAGTCTGTGCGTTCTGATTTTATAGGCAAATATATAGTCCCCATGAGATTTTGAAGCCCGTTAAACAGCATTTTACATACAATTTCATATCCCGCGCCCCCACAGCGGACGTAGTATCTGCACAAAACACTATATAAACACTCGTCAGGGTACGGAGTCGGGAAGAATCCACCCGTCACAACGGCTTGCCGACCAACCCGGCAGCTTTCATGCCATCATAACCGCTTGCTTCACGGACATCATTAGGTGCTCCACCATCATCGGAGTCTTGTTTTGTATTTTCAGATTCGGATGCGTAAAGCGTAACCGCTTTGAGTATTAACCCGGCGAGCGTTTTTTTGCCTGTGTTTCCTGCCATAGCCTTTCCGACAAGCCTTTTCGCCTGCGTTGGCTCAATGCCCATCTCCAACAGTTTTAGCACAACTTGCTCCGACAGAGTAATTTCAGTGCGTTTTTCGGGAACGCTCTCTGTTGCCGGCGGCAGCATGGATAAATATGCCATATAATAATCTTCTATACTAATCGGCGCAATATCACCGATTGCCGCTATTCGCTTCTTGTCGCCGGAGCGCAGGGCGTCAAGCGCGGGTTTCACCAGTCCAAGCTTTTCGGAAGCGACAATGTGAAAATCATCCGGGGTAATTATATCCGTCTGCAATCCGATAGCCCGAATCTGTGCCATGGCATATAGTTTCACGGCAATGTCAGCTATGCCCTGACTTTCATAGTAAAGCGCATTCTTAAACTCGTCATTTATCAGTACTATTTGCCGAGTCCATTGATTTTTCCACATAGTCGATACAAAAATATCCCACGAGGTATCATTTTTCATTCTGTCCCATAACAAATCCCCTTGATGGCCGCTGCTGCGCCGCGCTTGGCGGAACTTGCTTTGCAGAACCTCCATTGCGAGCGTGGTTCCGATAAGAACAACTGGGATGCCTATTTTATTTACAAGCGTAACAAGGAAGTTCAGCATTTTTTCAGACCCGCCGCCTTTTGCGAGGGTTAGGTGTTGTATCTCGTCAATTACGAGTACGCCTACACAATGAAGCCGCGCTATCTGTTCCATTCTCAGCATCAAAATATCAATAGTAGACGCGCGCTTTGCGTACATCTCAAAATAATTGGTTCCGGCGGCGCGATCAACAGCTCCGAAAAACTCCATACACAGCCCCTTCACTAAACCGTCGTGAGGACACTCCAGTTTAAGCCATACAATCTGTTTCAATATGAGCGGCGTATCGTGATAGCGCGAATGTACAATAACCTGTGGATACAGATTCAGCACCCGTGTAACTGCCGAAGTTTTTCCTATCCCGGATAACCCGATTATCGTGAATCCCGAACCGGTCGGATTGTACTCAATCGGCAAGATATAGCTCCCGCTTTTTATAACCTTGTGACCATCAGCTAAAGCCATAGCGTAATCCGGGGAAAGCGGGCTGCGATGCAGATAACCTTGCCGGATGCAAAGAGAAAACCGCTGTTCAATATCAATATGCTGCTCTAACGGTTGAAAATATCTGAACAGTCTCAGAACGCAGTGCATACGATGTTGCGAGCTTAATTGACGCTCACCATCGTGATGTCCATCGTTATGCGAGAGCATGTCAATGACCTTGCCGCTATCTTCCAAAATCGGAGGTAACGCTTCAATCAATGGATTGTTTTTATACTCAGGCAAGAACTCCTGCTCGGTGTATATCGCTTGCTGTTCGGTCATTTTATAAACCCTTTCTACTGAAGGCGTCGGTATAGTTTGCACACACTCATAGCGTTATGGCAAATCAGGAATATAAGGCTTTAACGCATCTAAAATACGCTTCCTAACACCATCTTGATTTGACTTCAATAGGTTAATGACACGTTTGGGATATTCCATATAGCCGTGCAATCCAAATCTTGAGCCGATTTTCCCACTAAGTTCCTTAAAGTTAAATACTCGTAATATGCCGGTAATATCTGTGACGGTTCCGAATGCGCCTTCTTTTCCTTCAAAGTACGCTTTTACATTTTCCTCACTGAATTTATCAGCAATATCACAGTGAATGTCCTGTGGAGTTAATTTGTTGTCGTCGTAATTCAACAGAGTCAACTGATGATTGACTTCTTTAAGGAACGCTTCTTTAATCTGATTATCTTTATTACTGTTGAACAAGCCGGAAATAAAATCTTTTGCGTTTTGAGCCGAACCAGTGTCACAACCAAGCTGTTTCTCCATTATGTCGAGTAGTGCAGGAACAACAAATAGGTTTTCAACTTCCGCAACGTCCAAAAAGTTCACGCCATCATTTTTTAGTGCCGTAATCTCAGTATCCGTTCGAAAATCGCGGTCAATAATACAGTGAGCCTCTATTCCGCTTAGAGTTTCATATGCTTTCTTTGCCTTGTAAATCCTCACAACCTCTTGGCATCCGCCGCAAGGGATGACATGATAACCTTTATCTTTGAAAAACTCATTATAAAGATCGTAGTCATAATTATTCCGCTCTCCCTCAACGAAAAGCACTTTTTTCCGAGTTCCAATCACCTCGAATAAAAGCTCCTGTGGTAATTCGGCGTAATCTCTTATATTAAGAAATTCATACTCCCAATCTGAACCATCATAACTTTTTATCCACAAGACTTTTTCGATATTTCTTGAGGCTGCAAAATCTAAATCGTGAGTTATATACATAAACACACAGTCATTGCGTGACGTTTCGAGTTTGTCCCACAGCTTTTTCACTATTGCTTTATGTATATGAAGTTCAGGTTCATCAATAATAATAACACTCTTGGGTGGCAAGAGTAATACTTGGCAAATCATGTACAGCATTACACGTTCGCCATCACTCATTTCTTTTCCGTGATATTTTTCTTCGCCTTTTAATGCATGTACCGCATTGCCCGTCAAATCAATCTTACGTTTAGGTAATAAATTATTCCATATTTCTGTTGCTGTCTCTCGGATGGTTGTTATTATCGCAGGACGGGGTTCTCCTTTTGCGTTAGCGCTTACCTCTGCTATATGCGTATCTTGAAGCTCTTTGTTTTCTTTGGCAAAAAGATATGCGAGTGCCTTATCATAATCATTAAGAAGAAATGTTGCGGGTTGACGGCCATATCTATGCCCACTTTTTGTTGAGTTGCTGTATGCATCCCCAAAGTAGACAGCTCTTTGAGAACTATTGTAATCCATTAGCAAAATGGTGTCAGATATGTTCAGTGATTTTTGTGCTGATATTCTGTGGACAAGCATTTCATCGACACCAACACTTGAATAGTTGACACGTTTGTCGTTCAGTTCCTCTATTTTCACTCCAAATCGCGTCTTCCCGGCTCCATTAGCTCCGAGTATTACAATCGGCTTGCCGCCCTCAAACGTGACATCTTCACCATGAGGAAACTTAATAGTTTTATTCATTTCAATTTCTCCTCTGCTTTTGCTTTAATCAAACGAAGTACGGGCGACAGTTCTTCTTCTGGTTTGTTTTGCAACGCGGTGGGGAACGAGACTTCGGATTCTGGAGTTGCGCCGCTTTGTATTCTCGTGCGTTCGGCAATGCGATTATCCCTAATATTGGAAATTCGTTCGCTTTTGCTTTTTACAGAAGTGGATTTGCTCATCCGCTTCGCCTCGGCAACGATTGAGTCAATATCCGCGTTTAGATTTACTTTCGCCTCCGTTGCCGTAGCATTGAGCCGTTTTCCTTCAAGTTTTTCTTTTTGCTGTTCATAGACAATTTCAGCAAGCGCTTTTTCTGCGTTTTTGCTGTTCCAATCCAATAAATAACAGGTATCATACTTCTTGGAGGCTGCATCCCAAATGTAAATATTGGTCATTTCACGAGGGTCATATGAAACAGTGATTGACCAATATTTTTTTGCCCGCGCTTTCTCAAACCACATCTCCTCCTTGGCACGGTCGCACAAGTAGTATAGGCCTTTGAACCGTATCCCTTTCTCGGTTACAGTTGCTTTTTCGGTTGGTAACACGGCAAATTTAACTGTTTCTTCCGGAAATACTCGCAATGCGCCGGAGCAGTTTTCTATGCCCCATTCCCACAGCTTTATTGGAATAGCATTGACACCCGCCACCATCATTGCTTCGCTTTTTGCAAAAGACTCCATATATTGAAATTTGTTGTGATACAGCACACTTTTGATTATAATTTGAGTAAGTTGCCTGATGTCAAGTATTGCGTCAAGCCTGTAATCGTGTCCTCCACGTTTACTCATATCCGGTTTTACACTTCCGGGTAGCAGCGCGACCGCATTGGTGTTGATTGTACGGAAATGCTGCTCAACAATGCCTTTCAGGTCGGCACGATATGGCGGAGCGTTTACTATACGGATACCAAACATATTTACAAGGTTATCTGCGTTTTTGCTTTCTAACTCGCCTCTATCACCGAGCAATGACGCCGGAACATAACGGCACGGCCAGTCACTTTCGGAAATATCCACACCATATTGTTTGCAAAACACGACTTTATCCGCCGCCATATTAGTTATCGCCGCCGCTAATCCGTTCCAACTCGGCCCTTCCAATCCAACGCTCATCCCAACAATCATTCTGCTAAAAGCGTCAACGATAAAATACAGCACAGGGCGGCCAATAATATTAGAACGGTCAAACTGCGACACCAAATATACGTCACCGACTGTGGCGTCAACTTGAAACTGCGCCCCCGGGCCCATCAAACCGTAGTCGGATTTACCGAGAACAGCACGGCTGTTTAGTTCAAACTCTCTTTCGCCATCGCGCTTTTTCTTCTCGTTGACTATGTCAGTATTTGCGTAATACCAATATTGAAACTGCCGGAATGTTGGAATCTCAGACGGCTCAAACAGCTTTAGCCTGCCGTCGCCAGTTCTACGTGTGTAAAAATCTTGCAACAGTTTCTCATAAGTTGACTTAAGACTTCGTTTTTGCTGTGTAAGATAGTATTTTCGGATAGTGCTTTCAAAGTTCGTGCGGTCGGTATCAGATAATGGTTTGCCACTTTCAGCCTTGACTCCGGGCTTTTCGGAATAATTCTTTCTTGGCTTGCCTTTTGAACCACAGTTTGAATACAATGGCAATAATCCATTCTTACTTTTACCGGAACGCCAATATCGGTCTAACAAAGCATATATGTTGTTAACTTTAATACCGTTTTGTTCAGAAACCTCACAGAGCATTTGCCAACGTTGGCTTTTCTCATATATTTCCGGCTCGCGTTCAACCAACGACTGGATTAAACCCCATTGCTTATCACGATGCTCTCGTTCTTTTAGGCTAAGTGTTTCTTCTGTACGCAATTGCGCCTTAAATATGTCTGTTTCGTAGCTACCATTTGTAATGTTTACGTGAACTTCTGCACTCCTGAATTTTACCGGTGTTCGTGATGTACCCGACAGATTGTGCCAGTAGCCGTATTTGCCGTCCCGATCAATCCAAAGGACTAAATACTGCGCTCCTGTGTTAACGTCAAATATAATTGTGTTAATGCTAATACTCACACCGCACCTCCGGCGTAACATAAATTGAACGTGTGCGAAAACTCTGTCAAATTTACCGTCTCATCGGCATTAAAAGCTATTCGTTTCCAATAAGCCAAATGTTTGTAGATATTCAGTCCCATACCGGCGACCAATCCAAACGCCATCTCAACTGTCTTGAACAAGACGGCAAGGGAAGAACGGATGGTGCTATATGACTCCAAAAAGTATTCACAGCAAGCATCCTGAATTGCTTTTGACAATCCGAAAACTGCTAAATCTTTTGCTTGCGACAACCATTCAATGTTGTGTGCCTTTGTGTGACTTATCTCGTTCTCAGTCATAATGTTCCATTGGACGCCACGCATGTTCCAATAGCGGCGCTCTATTTCCAGTTTTTCGCGAACTCGCGGCTTCCCAAGTTCTGACGATGGTTTGACCGAAACAACTATCGTTCCTTGCTTTGTTTCAATGTAAAAATCACTCGTCAAAACATATGGGAAGCCGCTCTTTGAGTCATATGGATACCGAATGTTTGCTTTTTCCGCTATCTCAATCGCTTGCGTTAAATCAATCAACGGGTACTGCTCGCGTATATCTGTTATATCATCTGACCAATCCAACAGATAAAATAGGGAAAGCTCAAGGTTTGACATCAAGTGATGAATGCGACCCGTTGTTGTACCTGATACCCGTGATACCATGCCAAGAGAGGGAAAGTCCTGTATATGAATCCAAGGATTATAATTTATCCCTGTCCCTTGTCCACGTCCTTCGCGCAGGTATCTGTTGAATACGGAACCATTCCATACACGCCGATGTTTTGCCATATGCACCACCTCACACAACTATTATACAACTTTGTTGTTCGGCTATCAATTGTTTTATTGAACTTTATTGTATAATATCTTGTGCAAGGATTATTATATAACTATAATGTATTTTATGGAACTATACATCGTAATTATATAACTTTAATGTGCATCTACAACACTGGCTTTGTTTTTCGCAAGGGCGCTTATGGGCCTTATTCGGAAGAGGCTAAACAAGCGATAACAGCGTTTTCCAACGCGAACCTCATGACAGAATGCCGGGTAGGCGACAAAATGCTGGAAACTGTTGTTTCATCTGAGTTTAATTTGGATTTTTCTAAGTATAGCCAGTTTGAAATTGACGCCACGGAAAAAACGATAGATTTATTTAGCCGTATCCGTTCTACCGCACAGGCCGAAATATCGGCGACAGCACTTTATGCTTATGACATGCTTATAAAGGCGCAGGAAGATGTTTCTGACAAGGATATACTGGAGTACGTGCTTAACTGGAAAAAGCAGTGGGCAGGGGCGGAAGAAGAAATATTAACTGCAATAGTAGACCTGGCTATGTTAAAATGGATACGGCCTAAAGCAGTTTTGACGATTGAGGATGAATAGAAGCGGATATACCGCTATGCAAAGTTTGGAGTAATTCCGGCTGTTAAGGTTGGCAATCATTGGGTGATCCCTGCGGACACGCCGCGCCCGGAGGACCGGCGGGTGAAAAGCGGGAAATATAAGGGCTGGAGGAAAAAGCCGGAGGTGTGACTGCCTTCCGGCTTTATTTGTTTTTTGCGGGATCAAGTAACCAAAAACCAAGTACAATAAACAACGATATAATACATATGATTGCGGCTCCAAGACGCGATATGGCACTTGCCGGTGGTGGTTGATAGATACTCAGCAGCTCCACATTGATTTTACTGGCTTTTATAGGCCATTGACTACATTTTTGACTACATGCTGATTAAGCCGGTTTCTGACGTTTTCGGTCGCTTTTGGATCGAAATGGGTATACCAATCTAATGTTATGCGGGCCGAAGCGTGGCCGAGGATATACTGGGCGTCTTTTATAGCAACGCCGGTTCTTACCAGACATGAGCAAAACGTGTGCCTGAAGATATGCAGGGTGATATCGGAAGCCGTGGCGCCCGCCTCGTTCAGGCTTTTAATAATTTTTACCCAGAAGCGCCTGAAAGCAGTCTGCGACATAAACTCCCCAGAGGCGGACGGAAAAAGCACGCTCCCATTCTGTGATAGCAGGTATTCCGCAAGTATGGGCTTCAGTTCGTTAATAATTGGGACTTTGCGGGTGCCTGATTTTGATTTCGGCGGTTTAATAAACGGTCGGTTTATTTCAAAATACAGGCTTTTATGGACGTTTATACAGTTATTCTTCATATCCAGATCCGCGCGGGTAAGGGCGAGCGCCTCCCCTCGGCGCAGGCCTGTATGCAGCAGAAGCAATATAAAAGTTTTTTCTTTCAACAGCATAGGGGCTTGCTTTACCATCTGAACTTCTTCGTCTGACAGCGATCGCTTATCCGGCTTTTTGTACAGCGGCCTTTCCGCGTCCAGCGTGGGGTTCTTGATGATATAGTTCCTTTTGCGCGCCCTTTCAAATATCTGGCGCAGTGTGATGTATATTTGCTGCGCCGTACGTTTATGGCCGTTATCGCTGCTTGCGTTTAACAGTTCTTGAATATCGTCAAGCTGTACGAGCGCCAGCGGCAGATGCCCAATGGCCGGTACGATATAAGTATTTATCACAATTTCATACATTTTCCTTGTATTGTAGGAAATATCCGGTTTGTCGGTTTTAAGCCATGTGCGCGCCCATTCGCCTACTGTAAGGCCTCCGCATGATCCGGGTTTGCACTTTTCCTCCTCGATGGCCTTTTGGACCTTTTCCTCAAGCTGCCTCAGCGTTCTGCCATATACGGGTTTGCGTTTTGAATTTCCATCGCTGTCAGTGTATCTGATAAATTTTTGATAGCGCCCGTCGGAGCGTTTTTTGAGCCTTGTCAAATAAACCATCTCCCATTTTCAGACATAATTTTTAAACGGCATTTATAATATCGGATAAATCGGGCCGTGTCAACAATGGGAAGTGGCGGGAATGGGGAAATAAAAAAAGCCCTTGGGGCTGGGTGAGAACGGCGGCCACCCCATCACGGAAGCCGCCTTACTCAAATAGCAAGGGGCGAGCCTTACCGCCCCTGCTTTCCCTTAGTCATTATATCAGAGTAAAGCAAAAAGGCAAAATGGTGATAGAATGCTGGTTGGAAAGTATAAGGGCTGGCGGAAAAAGCCGGAGGGCGATTAGGCCTCCGGCTTTTTCAAAAGACTCTTGACATATGATACTGTATATGATACTATATTGTCGGGAGGTGATATAATGGCAAGCGCCGGTAAGCTGATTGAAAAAATGCAAAATCAGCCGCACGGAATCAGAATGGCGGAGGCGGACAAAGTATTGCGGCATTACGGTTATCGCCTGGACCGGCAAAACGGCTCTCACCGCCAGTACATAAACAAGTTTGGCGATGTGATAACCATAAAAGATGAGGATCCGCTGAAAGCTGTGTATGTCCGCAGCATTCTGAGCAGAATCGGGAAATAATTCCCGGTTCTGCGGCGCGCTTGCCTGAGTATATGGAAAATAAGACTGCTCGCTATTATATGTCTTTGCCTTACAACTACATCATTCAACCCATGCGCGACGGGAACGGGGATTATTTTTATGGGCGTGTTTTGGAATTGGACGGCTGCCAGAGTACGGGCGAAACTTTTAATGATGCGTATGCTTCTTTGCTTGAGGCAATGGAGGGGTATATTGAAGCCAAGCTGCAGAATGGCTTTGAAATTCCTGAACCCATCCAAAATAGTGATTACAGCGGCAAGTTTGTAATCAGAATACCAAAGTCATTGCATTTTAAGCTATCTGTTGAGGCGGAAAAGGAAGGCGTATCACTGAACCAGTACGCGTTATACAAATTGAGCGTGTGATGCATGGAACACGCCCAAAAGCCGGGGACGCGGAATTGATATATTATAATAATACAAACAAACCGATTATGGGGTCATGGAGACCCTTTGCGGGAATACCGGGAAGCCGGAGACGCCTTGACGCCTCCGGCTTTGGCGTTTCAGATGACCAGATCATCTTCCGTTATTAAGGCTTTGGCGAGCTCAAGGGAACGGCGGTACTGGCTTGCGTCGAGAATATCCGTAAACACTACAGTCGCGTTGTGGTTTTCTTTAACCAGCTCTTTTATAACCTTTATGTTTACTTGGAAAAATTCTTTGCGCGGGTTAACTTTATTGATCTCTTTGCCCCAGTTTTTGAAATACTGGTGCAGGATTGTTTCCAACGCCGGCGCGTCCTCAGAGAATATCATGGCATGAACGTCAAAGGGAAATGGAACTGACGCGCCGCTTAATTCATTAATCCTATCCATCGGCTCAAGCCGGCGTGTCATGCCGATTTTGTATACATCCTCACCAAAGGAGCCAATATTGGATATGATATAAACAAAACCGGCGCGCGTATTCTGCTCACGGTTTAATACGTCTTGTTTTATTATCTCAATATCCTTTATTTTTTCGTCCAATTCCTTAATTTTATCAGCGTAAAGCTGTTTATCAATATCACTGGTCGCTTTTTGCATATAACTCATAAGTTTAGAAACTTCCGCTTGAAACTGAGCTGTTTCTTTATCAAGCTTAGCTTTTTCCCGTTCAATTTCACGGCGGACTTTTTCTTCTTCCAGCATTTGCTCGCGGATTACCTTTCGTGTCGCGGTTTCCTCTTCTCGTTTCAGCTGCGCTGTATAAACAAGATTTAATTCTTCTAGTTTATACTTTAATAGCTTTTTATTGATGACAATATCGTCTGTCTCAAAAATTTTATTAAGGGATTCAAAAGATTTTATAACTTTATTACGGCAGGATTCTATCGATTTAACCGTTAGATTCAACATGATATTATCAGTTTCCGCATTGAAACACCGAATAATCTGCTTAATATTATTTTTATATGTTTTTGGAGCCTTTGAGTGAGATTCAAGAAAACTCTTTATTATTTCCTGCTCATTTATTTTTAACATGGACAAACGGTTGCGGCATTCTTCCGAACTAATCGCGGCATAATCAGAAAAATTATACGCGGATACCATCGCTTGACCTTCAAGCATATTGATCTCATTTTTTAATTGGCTGATTTCATTATCATATTCAGATTTCTTAATTTGCAATTCGCTGATCTCTTTATCATATTTAGACCTCATAATATCAAATTTATCAGAAAGCTCATTATACTTTTTGTTAAATTCATATTCTAGTGACTCATCCTGATGGAGAACTTGAGTTTCATATTCAGTTTTTAACTTTTCAAATGAATCTTTAAGTTCATGAATGTTTATTTCATGCCCGGCTTTAAGCGCCGCCAGAAGAACACCTAAAACAAGGCGTACCGCAAATGGGCTGAAAACCGAGATAAAAGCTATGACAATAATAAAGTACGGGGATTCTAAAATTTTGTACCATGTCTTTTTCAAAAGAATTTCTGCTTATGACATTGTATATGCTGCCCCAGAGTTGATGGTAATAGTTTAACCAATGCTGAGGATTTTCTATATGGAATATGGAGTAAATAAAAAATCCCCATAAAAATAACTGGGGATTTATACTGGGTGAACAAATTAATGAAATTGACTATGCGGTTCTTATGGCAGGGTTTATGTCGGTGTGGTGCGGATCGTCGGTGCGGCCGAATAAATAGTCGGTAGTTACGTGAAAATATTCGGCAATGGCAAGGAAATTATCTATATTCGGAAAACTATCGCCCATTTCTAAATGCTTAATAAAGCTCTGCGTGCCTCCAAGAACTCTCCCTAGATCTGCTTGCGTCAAGCCTGTTGCTTTTCTTAAAGCTCTTAATCTAGTCGAAAAAATTATTTTATTCATATATAGATCATCCTATTGACAATAGTCTTAATAAGACTTACAATTATATTCGAAGTAAGCAAAATCATTATACCACAGACCAAAAAAAACGTAAATGACCTATTTTGTTCCATTTTATTACATCGTGCGGGAAGGACAAGCCTGTACACGATGTATACGCCGCCAGAGGGCGGAGGCGAAATGCTTATATTGGCTGCTCCAACGCGGCGGCTTCCTCGTCGGTGACGGGATCGTGGATAGTTGGATCTCTAGATAAGCCGAGCAGGTAGTCGGTTGATACGTTGAAGAAACGGGCTAACTTGATAATTGTATCCGTTGATGGCCTTTTTCGTTCAGTTTCAATGTAATAATAAGCAACCGTTGAGATACCAACTGCCAGTGCAACGTCCTTTTTTAAAAGACTATGCTCATTTTGGAGCTTCTTTAATCTGTCACTAAACCCGCTCATAAAACCACCTCAACGGAAAAATAAAATATGTTGACATTAACCGGAGAGTTACATTTCCGCGTATGTAAAGGGTTCAAAAAAAAGAGGGCAAAGCAATACCGCAGATCCGGAATAAGCGTGGTGTTTCGACGTGCCACCGAACATATTAACCTACAAAAAAGGAATAGCGGCTTCATGTAAAATGACATCCGCCGTTCCATTTTTTTACTATATTTTTTACCTTTTGTCCTTTTAACCGTTTTAGCTTTAGGCCTCAGTTTCTCATTTTTAAGCCTTTTTCGGGTTTTAACTCAGTTCCCTTTGTGCCACTAAATGTGCCACCGTTCACACTCAAGACACCGAACAAAGTTTTAAAAACGTGATGTTTCCGGGGGTTTTTCAACTGTACGCGAGAGGATTTGAACCCCCGGCCTTCTGATCCGTAGTCAGACGCTCTATCCAGCTGAGCTACGCGTACTTAAGAGTCTTTACCTTGCTGAATGAATCCCCCGGCTTTAGCCGTGGGGAGGTCAACGTAACGCCTAAAAGTATTATAATTAAGCTCGCCCGCTGTGTCAAGCTTTTTTCAAAAACGTGTTTTTTCAAAAAAGGCTCAATGAACGCGAATAAAGAAATCGACGGAAGGGCGTGCCCCGCGCGGCCCGGCGGCGGAAAAAATTTGCGCCAACCCCTTCCAATATGATATGCTAAAAAAGCATGACGCGGCGCTCATTTCGCCGCCGGCCGGCGCGGTGAACAGGGGGAGTTAAGTTGTGGTTGATGGCAGATGGGATATTAAACGTACGGGCTTTATAAATTTTTGGTATTATGGCAGTCAGGAATTTTTTTGGAAAAACGGCAGACCGCTGCCCTGCCGTATAAACGGTTCGGGCAAGCGTGTAATCACGAGGATGTTTCTGCCGCTGCTGACGGACGAAGATAGCGGCCTCGCATGGCTCAGTACGTTTCGGGACAGGGACGGGCGGCTGGATATACGGGGGGAAGGCGGCAAACGCGAGGAGCGTATCGGATACCTGTATATGGAATTTGTCAAAAATGACGAGCTTGTGACTGTAGGATTAGGTACACGCGCCCGAAAGCGCCGGAATCATGACGTGTGGTATTTTTGCGCGGAAAACCGCGCTGTTGGCCGGAACCTGTGTTTGGTTAAAAAGGCTCGAGAATTGGATGGTTTGACAAGGGCGGAGCTGTGCGCAGAATTAGGCGCGGACGGTCTGGTGTTCGATTCTCAGCGGGAATACATAAAAGAAGTAAACCGCCGGTTGTTTGGGTTCCCATCGATTGAAAACTATAAAGAACTGTTGGAACTTATTGACAAGCTGTGCGGACCTGCACTCTCGAAGGACTTTAAGCCCAGCGTGATGCTGGAAATACTGTCGGATTCGCTTCCGTCGCTGACGGACGCTGATCTGAGGCCGCTTACCGAGGCTGTTGAGAATATAGATAATCAACAGAATCGGCTGACGGCCATAACAGAGAGTTTTAACGCGGTCGGGCGTATATTGGAAGCATACAGGTATTATAACCGTCTTATGATGACAGGCAAACTGCGCGCGTATATCGCGTCCGTCCGCGAATTTGACAGAGCCGCCGAAGAATACGAGAAGCTAATGGCGAATAAAGTTGAGACAGAAAACGACATTACGCTTAATAATGAAACGATAGAGCGGCTGTGCGGCGATAATATTGAGTGTGAGCAAACAATCAGCGCGTTAAGCGAGCGGCATGAGGCTGAAGCCGAAGCCATGGAACGATTGACGCGTTTAAGGTTTGAATCGGAAAATTACGCCGATTCCCTGAGAAAAAAGAATAAAGATACGCTTGTGAAAAGGACGCGCATTAGTCAAAGCGATATAGCGATAAAAACACTGGAAGCGGAAGCGCGATGGCGTATGAGCCGCATTGACGGCGCGCTGAAGGTATTGGAAGGCTTGGCTGACGAAGCCGCGTTTGAGGAACATGAATTGATGACAGAGTCTTTTGCGGAGTGTGAGGAATTCGATTTCCTTCTGATAAAAGAAGGGCTGAAGAGGCATGATGAAGCTTTGCGTGAAGGCGTGGATCTGCTTGAAAATTTAGCCCGGCTGTATGCGGAAGGGGACGAGCTGAATAAAAAGTTGGATGAAAGCGGTAAAGTTCTGAAAGACAAAAACGAAGAGTTTTCTAAAGCGGAATCGGACTTTTTTGATATTAAGTCAAATTTAACACAGGCTATAGACGAGTGGGCGGTGGGGAACACGCGGCTGACAGTTTTGCCGGACATGATGGAGGGCATCCATAACGCTATAAAGGCGTTTAAATATACGGATGAACGGTTGCATCTTACGCCTTTTACAGATGAGCTGCTATCCGCGCTGCGCGGTGCGATCGATCAGAGGATCGGGGCCAAAAAACTTCAGATGAGCTGGCTTCAAGAAGAAAAAAACAATAGGCAGGCCGAAATAAGAAGACTGCGCGAGGCAAAGGAAATTGAGCCGGAACGTTTGCCGGAGACCGTACGGGCGCGTGAATACTTACAAGAACACGGTATTCCGTTTGCGCCGTTTTACAAGCTGTCACGCTTTAAACCGGATGTGAGCGAAACGTCCGCGAACCGCGTTGAAGAGGCCTTATGGCGGATGGGCATACTTGACGCGATAGTTATACCGGAAAAGTATCGGGAGACGGTTTTAAAAGCCGCGGAAGATAACCCCGGTCTGGCTGATAAATATATGTTTGTCTTTGATAAACTGCCGAAACTGGACAAGGATTATGACCTTGCCGGCATATTGGAAGTGGATGGGGAAACCGGCTTAAAAATCCTCGCGGATAACGCGCTTAAAGCCGTTTACTATGGCGTAGAGTCGCATACCGCGGTTAACGCTTCGGGCTCGTTTCGTATCGGGGCGATCACCGGTACGGCGTCGGGAGAGTATATTTCAAAATTCATTGGCGCAGCGGCGCGCGAGCGCAGCCGTCAGGCCGCGATTCACGCGTTGCAGGTGGAAATAGAGGGCTTGGTCAAGCGGATAGTTTTATACGAAACGGAAATAAAGGAATTGAAGTCTGAAACCGCCGAACTGATGGGAGAATATAAACGTATGCCAGGTACGGACGCGCTGACTGAAGCCGCCGGGTTCATGCGCGGCCTGGACGTTGGAATTCAGATCGCCAAAAGCGAATACGAGAGCCTGAACAGTCGTATTGTTCCCATAAAAAAAGAGATAGATCGTCTGAACGCGAAAGCCGCGGCGCTGGGCGATCAAATCGGTCTGCCCGCCGATATTAAGGCATATAAAGCCGCGCTGGAAAATATGCGTCAATACAGCTTTGATTTGGCGGATTTTATTGACGAGCATAACAGCTTGCTGGCAAACGTCACAAAAACCGCTGATGAGATAGATAGGCTTGAGGCGTTGAAAATAGATTTGGATAACTTATTATATGACACGGTTGAGCTGGAGCGCCGTCAGAATGGCGTCAACGCAGAGATCAACAGCGTTGAGGAGCGGCTCTGCGCTTCGGGCTATGAGGAGGTTGTGCGGACTATCGGGGCCAGGCGGCATCGAATGGAAGAGATTAAGAACAGCCTGGATATATTGCGGAAAACTTCCGGCGCGCTGGAATCCAAATTGTCGAGGTTGATTGCGGATACCGAAACAGCGGGCCAGGTAAAAGCCGCAAAAGAACGCGAAATGGCATTTGTTAAGCACGCGTTGGAAGACGAAGCGGCGCTGCGGTTTACGGATATACAGGATTTGAACACGGACGATCGTGGCAGCGTCAGTAAGGCGCTGAATCGACTGGAATTGGGCAAGCGTAATTTTGTCGGCAGAAGCGCCGAAGACATGGAGAAAGAGGTACATAACCGGTTATCGGACAATTTGCGATACCTTTGGGAGTACGAGCCGAAAGAGGAAGAATTATTTGAGCGGAATCCGGAAATGGTCTTGAAAATAAATCGTCTGAATATCACATGCGTGGCCGAAGGCCGAAAGACAGGCATTGACGCGCTTTACAGACTGCTGGAAAGGAAAATCGAAATTCAGCGCGGGCTGATTGAGGAATCGGATCGGAAGCTGTTCGAGGAAGCGTTGGGCCGGAATATGGCCCTGAAAATATCCAATAAGATTTATCGGTGCGACGACTGGGTCAGGAAAACAGATCAGATCATGAAAAACATAAATATACCCGGCGGCTTGGCGTTTGGCTTGGCATGGGTCAGCCGCGCAGTGGAAACGGAAGAAGAGATAGACGCCAGGGAATTGGCTGAACTACTGAAGATAGACGCTAAAACGCGTAACGACGAGGATTTTGAAAAAATTTCTGCGCGTTTCAGATCGCGGATCAGGCAGGCGCGCAAAGCCATAGAGGCCAGCGACGGGCAGCAAAGCCTGCACTTCACGCTGGGCCAGATTTTTGATTACCGCAAGTGGTTTGATTTCCGGCTATCTTACGTTAAAACCGGCGAGTCCAGGCGTGAATTGACCGATAAAGTTTTTTCACAGTTTTCCGACGCTGAAAAGGCTATGTCCATTTACGCGCCAATGTTCTGTTCCATCGCGGCGAAGTACGAAGCCGCGCGGAGTGACGCCCCGAGGATAATCTTATTGGATGAGGTATTCGCGGGCGTGGATGATCAGACTATTTTGGATGTGTTCCGGCTTATGGCCTAATATGCGATGGCCAGACGCAGGGGCCGCGCCCCGGCCGCGTCCCAAGAGCCCGTCGGGAATCGGATTCCCGATTCCCTCACTCGGCGTACGCCCGCCTCGCTTACGCGCGGCGATAGTAACTTTTAGGCAGAGCGGAACGGGCGTATACCAGCCTTTTGGACTATCGGCCTGTTTTATTTAGCAATTCAATTATTCGCTTTTCAATAGTTTCTCCGCTTTACGCCTTACGCGCCGCAACGCGTTGTCTATAGATTTAACTCCGCAATTAATGCGGCCTGCAATTTCGGCATAGCTTAATCCGGACAAACGCAGGCTCAGAATACGCAGCTCCATCGCGCTTAACGCGGATAGCAGACGCTCTTTTATGTAATTCCTGTCTTCTCGGCATATCAGCATTTGTTCCGGATCCGCGATCCACTTTTTAGATAAGGCCGCGGTCCGGCTCAATGGCATACTTGAGTTCAGCGGTATATGCTTCTGACGCGCGCCGGCTTTTACCGCCGCGATTATCTGACGGTTGATACATATTTCCGCGAATACCCTGAACGGAATCCCCCTGGCGGGGTCGAAATTACGGATAGATTTAAAAAGCCCAATCATACCCTCCTGTATGATATCCTCCTTGTCGGCGCCGACAATAAAATATGCGCCGGCTTTTATTTTTACCAGGCTTTTATATTTCGTGATCAGCGCGTCGGTCGCGGGGGAACTGCCGGCCTTTATTTCTTCTATTACCTCTTCGTCGGTCATAATCACTCCTGATTGCGCCTCATCTGTTCAAGCAGCTTGGCGGTCTTTTCGTCCAGCAGATCCATTAACGGGTTCGCCTTTACGGGCCTTTTGTTTAAGAATCGTTTTTGGGCATCCGAACGCAGCGTTTCAACCTCCCGCCGAAAGTCGTTGACGGAAACGCGTATAGCCCCTCGCCCCATAATAATAATTTGTTCTGTGTAATCGGAAGTGACTACGCGCACCTTATCGCGTTTGGCCAGCGCGGCCGCCGTCCGCTCAATAAAGTTGTCCGCGGTTTCCGCCTCCTTTGTAAAAACAACCTGTATATTATTATAAGCCTCGACAGACCCCACGCCGCCTCGCACCTGATGCGCGTCGAATACGGCGATCACATAATTCTGTTTATATCCTTGGTAATCGCATAGAATATCCAGCAGCTTAATCCGCGCGTCCTCCAGCGACGCTTCGGCGGCCACGCGCAGGTCGTTCCACGCGAAAATAACATTATAACCGTCCACCAACAGGTATTCCGAGCGCCTGCTCACGGGGCCGAGCTCTTGAACCTGCGGATGCGGACGATTTCATACATCAGGATACCCGCCGCCACAGACGCGTTTAGTGAGTCAATATGCCCATGCATGGGGATTTTAACGGTAAAGTCGGAATTTTGAGCAAGCAGGCGGCCCACGCCGGTTCCCTCTGAACCGATTATCAGCGCGATAGGACCCGATAAATCCGCGGTATACAGATCATTGCCGTTCATATCCGCGCAGGCAATCCAGAGACCACGTTTTTTTAACTGCGTCACCGTGTCGGACAGGTTCGTGACCCGGCTGATCAAAATATGTTCGATGGCGCCGGAAGATGTTTTCGCCACGACGGATGTTAGGCCGACCGCACGGCGTTTAGGCAGAATGACGCCGTGTACGCCCGCAGCCTCCGCGGAACGCAGTATGGCGCCCAGATTACGCGGATCCATTATGCCGTCCAACAGAATGACAAACGGGTCTTCACTTTTGGATTCGGCGTAATTCAGTATTTCTTCTATTTCAACATACCCTTTAGCCGGGCATACGCCTACCACGCCCTGATGGCTGGCGGATTCGGAGAGCTCATCCAGTTTTATTTTATCTACTTCCTGGAGTACAATGCCGCGTTCGCGGGCTTTTGCCGCTATGACGCGCAGAGTGCCCTCAACATTGCCGCGCCTTAATAATATCTTATCTATGGGCTTTTCATGGTTAAGGGCTTCCAGGATAGCGTTGCGCCCTGTCAGTATTAATTGGGGCGTTTCCTTCGCGTCATCACGCCTCTTATTGTTTTTCATTCGATTCCACCTCAGTCGGAACACACATCGCGAAAAGTTCTTTTAACCTGTCCGACTTACCGGATAAATATAAATAGCCGAATAATGCTTCCAGACCGGTAGCGTGCTGATATTCCATCACGCTGGCGTTTTTCGCCTTACCGCCGGGTTTTGAGTTGCGTCCGCGCTTGGCTACGCGCTGTTCGCTGGGCGACAGCCGATCAAACAGGCGAAAATAAGACTGGCTTTGAGCGGACGCGCAGACATAGGCTTTGGCTCTGCGAAACAAACCGCATACGTTTTCCGAGCTGCCCGCGACAAGGGTTTCTCTCACCATCAGTTCAAACACGGCGTCTCCCAGGTACGCCAGGTTCAACGGCGAATACTCTTCCGGCCTCATTTAAACGACCATCGAACGCCGTCCGGCCTGTCCTCCAGCACAACGCCCTTATCCGACAGCGTTTCGCGTATAGCGTCGGCTGTTTTAAAATCCCTTGCCTTGCGCGCTTCCTGCCGTTTTGTAATTAAAGCATCGATCTCGGATGTGTCCGCCTGGGTGTCATTTAACAGCTTCAGGCCTAAAATGCCGCATAATTGGGTCAGTGTGTCAAGCAGCGACATAGCGCGGGTTTTTGAGACAGGCTTGGAAACTTGTGTATTGGCAAAAGTAACTAAATCAAAAATGGCTGTAATGGCGTTGGCGGTATTAAAGTCATCGTCCATGCTTTCTTCAAAGCGCCGGACAAATTCCGCGATTTCGTAATTAACCGCGTCTTCACCGCTTAAAGGCGTTTCATTACCGTTTTCCACAGCGTATTTTATCAGTCTCGCACTGTTTTTCAGGCGTTCAAGCCCGTTTTTCGCGGCTTGCAGCAAGCTGTCGCTGAAATTAATGGGACTCCGGTAATGCGCGCTTAGAATGAAAAAACGGACAACCTCATATGAAAAAGCTTTAGCCACTTCGCGCAGTGTAAAAAAATTCCCCAGAGATTTAGACATCTTTATATCATCTATATTAATATAGCCCACATGCATCCAATAACGGGCAAAGGTCTTTCCGTTAGCCGCCTCGCTCTGCGCGATTTCATTTTCATGGTGCGGGAATATGAGATCCTCTCCACCGGCGTGTATATCAAATGTATCGCCCAGGTATTTCTTAGCCATAACCGAGCACTCGATATGCCATCCCGGCCGACCGGGGCCCCAAGGCGAATCCCACTTGGGCTCGCCGGGTTTATATGGTTTCCAAAGCACAAAATCCATAACGTCTCGCTTTTCGTCGTTTATCTCAACGCGCGCCCCGGCGGTTAAGTCGTTTATGTTCTTGCCGGACAGGACACCATACCGCTCAAACGAACGGGTGCTGTAATATACCGAGCCGTTAAGGGCATAGGCGTACCCCTTGTCAATCAACGTCCGGATCATTTCGATAATGCCGTCCATTTCTCGCGTCACACGCGGCGCGACCGTCGATTCCAGGCAGTTAAGCCCGCGCATGTCCGTAACGGCCTCCGCTATATTCGCTTCCGCCACGGATTCGGAGGAAACTCCCAGTTTGTTGGCTCGGTTGATGATTCTGTCGTCTACATCAGTGAAATTCTGTACATAATTCACTCTAACGCCTTTGTACATAAAATACCGGCGAACCGTATCAAATACAGCCATCGGGCGCGCATTCCCGATATGGATCAGATCGTAAACGGTAGGTCCGCAGACGTACATATTTACGGTATTTTCTATAAGAGGCAGAAAATCCTCCTTTTTCCTGGACATGGTATTGTATATTTTCATAGAATCCTCCAAAATAAGCCGCCTCATTCAGAGGCGGCCTTCCAATAAGGCGCGGTATCCAGCAGGCAGACAGCCCATGCCGAAATGCCTTCTTCCGCGCCGGTAAACCCCAGGCCCTCCTCAGTCGTCGCTTTGATATTAACCCGTGATTCCTCTGTTTTAAGGCAAAGGGAAATATTTTCGCGCATTTCGGGTATAAAAGGCGAAAGTTTGGGGCGTTCGGCGACTATTACACAATCAATATTCACTATTTCAAAGCCGTTGAGGGACAACTTGTCCCGTACGCGTTCAAGCAATGTCAGACTGGATATGCCCTCGTACGCGAGGCTGTCGTCAGGGAAGTGCACGCCGATATCGCCCAGACCAGCCGCGCCCAGGCATGCGTCTATTATCGCATGAACGAGAACGTCCGCGTCGGAATGGCCTGACAATCCGGTTGGGTGAGGTATCTCCACACCGCCCAATATTAACCTGCGTCCCGAAAGAAGCCGATGTACGTCATATCCGTTGCCAATGCGCATAAAGTCACCTCTATATCAAGTAAGTAGAGTTTATCATACCGTGTTCAGCCTTACAAGGAAAAAATGCGTTTTTGGAAATCTATATAAATTTCCATGAATATAAATTTCCATTGATCGCTTTTGAATAAGATGTATAATATTAACGAATATACACGATAGGAGCGTTAATATGAATAAAATGATATCTTGGGCTAGAAAGCGTATCGCGTTCATAATAACGGGAATACTGGCCGCCGGCGCTTTTCTGATAGCCCATTTGTATTTTAAAGGGAGCATTCTGCAGGACAGGGATTCATGGATATTTTGGATAGCGTCAATGTCGGCGCTTTTTATAACCGCGTACAGAAGAGATGCGTTATCGGAGAATTCTGACAAAAAATTCTTTAGCCAGAATATGGAACGAGAATGGAAGAAAATGCTGTATCTGATCGGCGGATTGACAATATTTTATTTTCTTATAAGATATATGAATTATCCCATATCCCCATGGAATGAAAACGGCTATTATGACGACGCCGCTTGGGATGTGTATTACATGAGGCGTTATGTGCAATCCGCTCTTCCGCAGGTACAGGTTGTAATGTATGATGATTTTGTACTGGGTAATGTGCGGGAATTGTTATTTGGATGGTATCTTCTGCCGTTTTTTCAGATTTTAGGGTATAACGCTCTTATACTTAATTTTGCCTGCGCGGTATTAGGTTATATTGCCGTAATATTCACAGCGCTGACCGCGAGGCGTCTGTTCAAGTCTTACGATTTGGCTTTGCTGGCGGGTATGTTGCTTACATTGAATCCGTATCATTTCGCGCATACCTATATGGGCGAAAGGTACGCCATGGCGCCTACGCTTATGATTATTTCGATTTATTTTATTACCTGCTGCGCGACGCAGGAAAAATCCGCGGCAAAAGCCGGTCTCGCGGGTGTGTTCACAGCCCTGTGCGCCGGCAGCGGAAAAACCGGCAAGCAGTATGTTTATGGGATAATCGCCGCAGCTGTACTTTATATTTTATTTAATCTGAAGAGATTAAAAATAAAAAGTGTTCATGAAATAAAAGAAAAATTTTCGCTTCCAGCATGGTTTTTAGGAGGCTTCCTCATAGGGTTTACACCATTTTTAGCGTTTATAGCAGCATTTCCCAATGTCTATGATTCACGTGAGGGTGAGCTGATCAAGAATTTTTTTAAAAATTTTAGCAACGGCGGTTTTTCCCTCCTGTTAAGTAATATGCAAAATTTTTTGGCGGCGGTTTTTACCTCAAAAGGGGATGGTAAGCAATACATGGCGGGTTATCCGCTGATTAGCCCATGGCACTCGGGTTTGGTTTTTGCCGGTATGACGGCGGCGTTTATACGCAAACGCTATGATATATTTATCATGTGCCTGTTGCCGGCCGCGTCGTTGGTTATTGTGCCTTTTTATGATTACAGGCTTTATATTTCCACGCCTGTTTGGATTTTGGCTGTTGTATACACCGTTGACGTAATTTTAAAAATCAACGCCGACAGATCAAAATATATACGAATTACGGCAATAGGCGTCATTTTAGTCATGATCACGGCAGGCGCCGCGACAGGCTTCAGAGATATGGTGAAGGTAACCTCAAACCCAAGGTCTCAATACTTAAACAGGCGTAATGACGTTGGCGCCATGCGGATGATACAGGACGCGATTATAGGGATTAATCCGCCGTCAGCGAAAATGAAACGTGATGAATTCAAACGTAAGGACATATCAAGACCATTGCTGAAGAATTATCTCATAGCGCCCGAATCGGCGTTCGGGGTAGCGGCTCTGTATCTGATGGATTTTCCAAAGGAAAATGTCAGCTATTTGGCAAGCAAAACCTGGTATAACGCGGAACCCCCGGAAGCCATCATAGAGTATACGATAAATAATCTTGAAAAATTCACGGATTATTCCAAAGATTTACGCGTAATTATTCAACAAGGCGAGAAGATCAGCGATGTGCTTTCGGCTGTTGAATCGGCTGAACACTATGGGCAGGCAGGAAAATACAGTGAAGAGCTTGACGGTGTAAATAATTTAATATACATATTGGATATCCCCAAAGAAAATGTTGAAGCGTTTAATACTGCCGTAATCAATGTTCTTAGGAACAATCAGTAAAATAAAAACGCGCCCGTCAGCGTCCGGCCAGCCGGACTGTTTGATGGGCGCATTCTTCTATTATACGCACGGTCGCACAAGGAATTATGCTCCGTACGCGACCGACGCGAAACGGAAGTGTGTTCATAAGCCTTAATTAAATTTACGTTTTCTTGCGGCCTCGGATTTCTTTTTCCGGCGGACGCTGGGTTTATCATAATGTTCCCTTTTGCGTACTTCACCCATTATTCCGGCTTTGGCACAGCTCCTTTTAAAACGTTTAAGCGCGCTGTCCAAGGTTTCATTCTCTTTAACCTTTACTTCTGACACAAATCTCCCTCCCTCCGGCGGCCATGCGGACGTTCAGCCGCTTAACTGACAAGAATAAGCCCCCCACGCCCCATGCGGCGAGAGTCTTCCTTCTCAACTATAATACACATATTCGTCATTAACGTCAACAATATTATCTGCAATTTCAATATTTTTATTGCCCGTGCTCGTTGGCAAGTTTACGCAAAAATGATTTTATACGGCGCAGCGCTTCGCGCAGGTTTTCCATTGAAGCCGCGTATGAGCAGCGGACAAAGCCCTCGCCGCTTGCGCCGAAGGCGTTTCCCGGCACCACGGCCACTTTTTCCTCAAACAGCAGCCGTGTACAGAATTCCTCGCTGGAAAGGCCGGTCTTTTTTATGGAAGGGAATACATAAAACGCGCCTCTGGGTTCGAAACAGTCCATCCCCATCGCGCGAAAGCCGTTTACCATTACGCGTCTGCGGGCGTTATACTCCTCGCGCATGCGCCTGACTCCGGCCATGCCGCCGGCAAGGGCTTCCACGCCAGCGTACTGGCTTACGGTGGGGGCGCACATCAGTATATACTGGTGGATCTTCAGCATGGCGTTAATGATCTCTGCGGGTCCGCAGCTATAGCCCAACCGCCAGCCGGTCATAGAAAACGCTTTCGAAAAACCGCCTATTACGATCGTTTGTTCAGCCATGCCCGGCAAAGCCGCGATGCTGATATGTTTGGAACCGTACGTCAGTTCAGCGTAGATCTCGTCGCTTATGACCAATATGTCCCTCTCGAGAAAAATATTCGCTATGCGCTCATAGTCGGTTTTTTCCATCACCGCGCCGGTGGGGTTTGTGGGGTACGACAGCAGAATAGCCTTGGTTTTGTTCGTAACACGCGGCAGAATATCGCCGGGTGTTAAACGGAAATCATTCTCCGCTTTTGTCTCAATAACCACGGGGACGCCGCCGGCCATCAGTATACAGGGCTTATACGCGACAAAACACGGCTCGGGCAGCAGCACCTCGTCGCCCGGGTTGACTATGGCGCGCAGCGAAATATCTATATCCTCACTGGCGCCGGCCGTCACCAGGATCTGATCGGCCGGCCTGTAATACAGCGAGAAATTATTGCGCATATAAACGGATATGGCCTCGCGCAGTTCCATCAGACCAGCGTTGGACGTGTAAATCGTGTTGCCGCGCTCCAGCTGATAGATCGCTTCCTCGCGGATATTCCAAGGCGTATCAAAATCGGGCTCGCCGATGCCCAGCGACACCACGTCTTCGATCTGTTTGGCTACGTCGAAAAATTTGCGTATACCAGAGAAAGGCATGTTTTTGATTGCATCCGCCACAAAGTTCCGATTCACGGTGAAACAATCATCCTTTCATCATCTTTGCGCTGTTTTTCGAGTACAATGCCATGATCCTTATACTTCTTCAGCACAAAATGCGTGGCTGTACTCTGCACGGATTCCATTGGCGCCAGCTTGTCGGAAATAAAATACGCCACATCCTTTATATTGCCGCCTTCTATTATGACCGTTAAATCGAACCCTCCCGACATCAGGTATACCGCCTTAACCTCGTCGAACAGGTAGATCCGCTCGGCAATCTTGTCAAAACCCAGGCCGCGCTGCGGCGTAACCCTCACTTCTATAAGGGCGGTGACAAGCTCTTTGTTGGTTTTTTCCCAGTTGATCAGCGTATTGTAGCCGCATATAACCTGCTCATCGCACATCCGGCCCAGTTCACCCGATACGAATTCGGCGGACAGCCCCAGCCGTTCCGCGAGATCCTCCGGCAAAAGCCGGCTGTTGCTTTCCAACAGCGCCAGTATATCTTCCCGTGCGCCTGACATATCATCACTCTCCAGCAATATTTAATTTATCGGCCAGGATGGAAGGCATACCTATGGTTCCCAGCGATCCCGGCATACCGAAACGCAGGTCATTACCCACTGATCTAATATTATGCAGTAAATCATAAAAGTTCCCTGAAACCACGATCTGTTCCACAGGACGGGTGATTTGACCATTTTCTATTAACCAGCCCGAAGCCGACAGCGAGAAGTCTCCTGTTATAGAATTCGCGCCGGAATGCAAGCCTGCCAGATCGGTTATTTTAACGCCGTACATTACGCCGGAAATCATTTGCCTGGGGGGAATATCCGAAGGCTCTATATAAAAATTTGTACAGGCCGTTTCCACGGGCGCTCGGAAATTATGCTTGAATCCGTTGCCCGTGCTCCTGGTTTTGTCTTTGTCGGCCGATTTGAGATTATATAAAAGGGTTCGCAAAACACCCCCGTCGATAATGATCTTGCCGCGGCAGGGTACGCCTTCCGAATCAAACGCGGATCCGAAAACGCTCCGCTCGCATATGCCGTCGTCGCGTATGGTCACGACGGGGCTGGCTATAGCCGCGCCGACTTTGTCTTTAAGCATGGAAAAACCTTTTTGTACGCGTTCAGCGAAGAATACACCGACAAACGCGTTAAACAGATCGGCTGCGGCAAGCGGGGAAAACAGCACGGTCATCTCGCCGGAAGGAATGGTTTTCGCCGGCAGATATGACAGTGCGGTTCGCACAGTCCTTTCCGCCAGCTTTTTCGGCGAGAACGCGGACAGATCCCTGCCGTACCAAAAATCAAACCAGGTTTTTACGACGCCGTTCTCCTCGACCTTAGCCTGTAGATACGCGCGGAACAGGTTGGATTTATGCGACAGATCCAAACCGTAAGAATTTGAGATAAAGACCTCGCCTTCGCCGCTTAAAACAGTACAGTAATCAGCGGCTTTCACGCGGCTGTCCGCCTCCAACGCGGCTTTTTCCATACTAAGCGCCATTTGAGTCTTGTCGGCGCCGGAAATTTCATCCAAAGCGGGATTATATAAATCCGCTTCCGGATACGCCGCTTTTTCCCGGAAGAGTTTTTCCTCATCCTCTGAATCAATAATTCGCGCGTTTTCCGCGGCTTTGCTCAACAGCGCGACCATCAGATCGTCATCCAGACGTTCGGTGAACGAGTACCCCATTTTTCCGTTATAAATACCTCTGAAACTCAAGCCTGTCTGGCTGGAATTTTTATACTCGGCTATTTCACCGTTTCTGACGCGTACGCTGAAATTGGACGACTTCGCGTAATACAGCTCGAAGCAGTCAAACCCGCTGCGCGCGGCGGCGATAAAACATTTATCCCTAAATTCCCTGAATTCCATCAGCGTCCGCCTCCCACAGTCAATTCCTTAACACGTATCATCGGCTGCCCGACGTCCGTAGGCACACTGCCGCTCAGCGAGCCGCACACGCCTTGCGCCAGAGCCAGGTTATCCGCCACACGATCAACGTTAAGCAGCACTTCCGAACCTCTCCCAATCAACGTCGCCCCGCGGACAGGCTCTGTTATTTTCCCGCCGCGGATCATATACCCTTCCGTTACCGCGAAGTTAAACTCGCCGGTAGCGGGCTGAACCGAGCCGCCGCCCATCTTTTTGGCGTACAGGCCGTATTCGGTATCCGCTATTATATCTTCGGCGCGGTCATTGCCGGCCGCGATAAAGGTATTGGTCATGCGCGAAGTTGGCGCGAATTTGTATGATTCCCTGCGTGAAGAACCGGTAGACGCCATGCCCATGCGCAGTCCGTTCAGCCGGTCTATCAGAAATGACTTTAAGATACCGTTTTCGATCAGCACATTGCGCCGGGTTTTTGTACCTTCGTCGTCTATATTCAGCGAACCCCATTCGCCTGGCATAACGCCGTCGTCTATGGCCGTCACTTTATCGGACGCAATTCGCTTGCCCAGGCTGTCGCTGAATACGGAACTTTTAATCGCCACGGACGTGGCTTCCAAGCTGTGCCCGCAGGCCTCATGAAAGACAACGCCTCCAAATCCGTTGTCTATTATGACAGGCATGCGGCCGCTGGGGCAAAGTTCCGCATCCAGCATGGTTATGGCGATCCGCGCGCATTCAAAACCCATTTCCTTGAAATCCAGCGTATCTAAAAATTCAAAACCCATATGGGCGCCGGGGCCCGTATACCCGACCTGCTTTTCATTGTCGGACGAAGCCACCGCCTCAAACAGAATACGCGTGCGTGTCCGACGATCTTCCGCCCATAGGCCGTCTGAATTGGCGATTAACACGTCCTGAACATATCCCAAAAAGCCGCCCGACGTTTGAGAAACCCGGGCGCTGTACGCGAATGCCGCATCCGAGGCTATACGTAGTTTTTCGGCGGCGATCTTCTTCGAAGCTGACGCGGGTGAAATCCGTACGGGATGTATATTCTCGAAACAGGCTTTCTGTAACTCCAAACAGGCCCCATTTTTGCCGTTTCGCGCCGCCTGTGAGGCATTGCGCGCCACTTTCAGCAGATTGTCACGTGATGTGTCGCTGGTGTATGCGTAAACCGCGCCGTAACCCGAAAATACGCGGATGCCGCACCCATAATCCACTCCCCACAGGGCCTTTTCCACAGCGCCGTTTATCATAGATATGCTGTTTTTTTCGTTGTTATCTACGAAGATTTCAGCAAAATCCCCTCCGCTTTGCAACGCGGCGGTCAGTATGTCGTAAACCAGCTGTTTACTTAACATAAAACTTCCTCCTTTATAAAAACAGTGTGATGACAGGCACGGTAAACACTGAGGCGACTGTCGAAATAAAAACCAGACGTGACGCCGAATCCGCGTCTGTATTGTATTTTTGCGCGAGAATTGCTGTCAGTGAAGCCGAGGGCATGGCGCAGAGCAGTACGATGACGCTCAATACCATATGATTATGTATGAAAGGCTTCAGGATAGCAAGCATTGTCAATGGTATTACAAAATGCCGGACAAACAGCACAACATAAATCTTCCATCCGGCGAAAACGCCGTGGATATCGCTTTTTGCCAGAATAGACCCCAATAGCAGCATGGACACGGGAGTGGTCATATCGGCAATGTACCGAACGCCGTCTGTAATGGGATCAGGCGGCCTGATCGACGTCACAAAACAGACAATTCCCAAGACAGTGGCTATCATGACAGGCGTCAGGAAGATTCGGCGCCATCCGTACCTCATATGGGCTCTATTCGACTCCATCATATACGGGCCGATACTATAAGCTAAAACATTAAAGCTGATATTGGCCATAGACGCGTAGATCATGGCTTCTTCACCTAAAACGGAATTTATTACCGGATAACCCATAAAGCCGACGTTTGCAAACGCGACAGCGAATATCCATACGCGTTTTTCACCGGGACTCGCGCGTAACAGCTTTGCGGTCAGGAAGCCTGCCAGCATACCCCAAAAATGCGCAATGAAATAGATGATTAACACGAGTATGCTCTCAGTAAACAATTCCATTGAGAATGGGCGCAGCATTGTCGTGTAGATGGTGCATGGCAGGCTGATTTTTATCAGTAACTCAGTAAGCGCCGCGATTGCGCCGTCATTCAGGATACGCGCGCGGCGGCAGATATATCCTGCGGTAAGACACACCAGGAGTGAAATGATACTGAACAGCATGGATCTGAAGATATTCGTTGTTATCCCCTTCCAACGCAAACATTCAATAAAGTATACACGAAGACGCATCAAAAGAAAAGCCCTGGCATTATCAGGATTGTATAAATGAATTAAAAGGGAAAAAAATAATGTTGAGGTGATAATATGAATGTTTCCTTTTTGGCCAGATATAATAATTATTCATATCCGGCGCGCGGCCTTGCACGGGCAAACCCCGCGCAACGCAATCAGGCCGCGGCTGCGCGGGATAATGCGCGAGCCCTTCCGGGCATTTCGGACAATGAGGCGGCCGCGCGCGGCGGGCTGTTTGTAAACCGATACCCCTCGAAACTGATCAAACGCGTGGGATACACGGAGTTGGACGGCTCGTGGGATCAATTCGCTGTGTCGCGATTTGTGGATTTGATAGAAAGGAACACAGGCGGCGCGCTGGACGCGGGCGCGGTTATGCGCAGATATGACGCGGACGGCGACGGTCTGCTGAACATGGATGAACAGACAGCCATGATCAAAGGACTGACAAAGGCCGAATTTGAAGGCGTGGAGGTTTCTCGGGAAGTCGCGGAGAGCGTTATCGAGCAGCTGAGAGAATTGTCAGAGCGGGATGAGACTCGGAACGTATCGGGCATGATAATGGCTGTACGGCAGTATGAGCGAATGTTTTTTTACAAGAATTCGGAAACGCCGGAGGAAATAATGGTAACGGCCGTCTAGCTGCGGAGAGGAAGCCCGGGTTTGGAGGCGGAGCAAAATAAATTAACATATTAATATATGTAAACACGCAAACACTTGACGTTCGTTTTTAATATGGTATACTGTTAGTACGGCAAGGGCGCTGTGAACTATGTTCGCAGCGCCTTTTGATATTATTATAGTATATGGGGGTATCGGTATGAAAAGCATTCCGGAAATTTATGGAAGCTTGGTGTTTAATGACGCGGTTATGCAGGCCAGGCTTCCAAAAGACACATATAAAGCGCTGCGTAAGACCATTTCCGAAGGCACGCATTTAGAACTGGATGTAGCCAATGTAGTCGCCAGCGCCATGAAAGAATGGGCTGTCGAACATGGCGCCACACATTTTACCCATTGGTTCCAGCCGATGACAGGTGTAACCGCCGAAAAGCACGATAGTTTTATATCCCCGATAGACGACAAGGTTATAATGGAATTCTCCGGCAAAGAACTGGTGCGCGGCGAGCCTGACGCTTCCAGTTTCCCGTCCGGCGGGCTTCGCGCCACATTTGAAGCCCGCGGGTATACCGCATGGGATCCCACGTCATACGCCTTTATAAAAGACGGATCCCTCTGCGTCCCCACAGCGTTCTGCTCGTACGGCGGCCAGGCGCTGGATAAAAAGACGCCGCTCCTGCGTTCTATGGATGCCTTAAGCACGCAGGCGCTGCGTATTCTCCGCTTGTTCGGCGATTCAGAGTCAAAACGCGTTATAACCACAGTCGGCCCCGAACAGGAATATTTCCTGATCGATAAAGAAATGTTCCTTAAAAGGCCGGATTTGATGTATACAGGGCGCACGCTGATCGGTTCCAGACCGTCCAAAGGCCAGGAACTGGAGGATCATTATTTCGTTACCATTAAGCCGAGGGTTTCGGCTTTCATGAAAGAACTTGACGAAGAACTATGGAAGCTGGGTATTCCCGCTAAAACCAAGCACAATGAAGTTGCGCCGGCGCAGCATGAGATGGCGCCTATTTTCGAGTCAACCAATGTAGGCACGGATCACAACCAATTGGCTATGGAACTGATGAAGATTATAGCCGGTAAGCACGGCCTGGCTTGCCTGCTTCATGAAAAGCCGTTCGCCGGCGTCAACGGCAGCGGGAAGCATAATAACTGGTCGCTGGCCACAGACACGGGTATTAACCTGCTAGACCCATCGGATAACCCTGACGAGCGTTTCCTGCTGTTCCTGGCCGCTGTCATCAGTGCTGTGGACGAATATCAGGATCTGCTGCGCGTCTCCGTCGCCAACGCGGCTAATGATCATCGTCTGGGCGCCAATGAGGCCCCGCCTGCCATAGTTTCAGTATTCCTGGGCGACGAGCTGACCGAAATATTGGATTCCATCAAAAACGGCATTGTATATCATAGCCGCGGCAAGACGCAAATGGAGATTGGCGCCAAAGTACTGCCTCATTTTCCTAAAGATACCACCGACCGTAACCGTACGTCGCCATTTGCCTTTACCGGCAATAAATTTGAATTTCGTATGGTAGGTTCTTCGTTTTCAATAGCCGGCCCTAATTTTGTTCTCAACACAATAGTCGCGGAATCTTTATCGGAATTTGCCGACAGGCTCGAAAAGGCCGATGATTTCCACATTGAGCTTTCGGCGCTTATCAAAGAAACCGTGATTGCTCACGACCGTATTATATATAACGGCAACAACTACTCGGAAGACTGGGTTATTGAAGCGGAAAAACGCGGGCTCTCCAATTTGAAGACTACTGTCGAGGCTCTGCCGACGTTTATCGATCCTAAGAATATTGCTGTTTTAACCAAACATAACGTGTTAACGGAGGAAGAGATACGTTCACGCTATGAAATCGTGCTGGATAACTACAGCAAAACCATCCATATTGAGGCTCTGACCATGCTGGATATGGTCAAGCAGGAGATTATTCCGGCTATATTCGCGTATGAATCTGAACTGGTCAATTTATTTGAAAAGAAAAAAGCGGGCGGTTATTCCGCTTCTCCGGAAGATATAATTTTGGGTAAGATTTCCGAGCTCGCCGGCTGTCTGTATAAGAAACTTGAGGCCCTGGATAACAGTCTGCTGGAAGCTAAGGGCGGGGAAGACAGCCTGGCGCTCGCGAATTTCTACAGATATACCGTATTCAGCCTTATGAGCGAATTGCGGGCTGTTGCAGACGAATTGGAACAGCTTGTCTCGAAAAAGTTTTGGCCGTATCCGTCGTATGGCGATATGCTGTTTTCTGTGCTGAATTAATTAATCGAATAGGACGTACCCATAATCAGACAAAAAAGAGCCGAATTCAATGGCGGCTCAATAAAACAGCATCAGATTGTTTTCGGGAAACGGCGTAGCTTCGGCTACGCCGTTTCTCCGGTGAGCAGGCTGTTCAGCAAGGAATACGGAAGTAATTTAAGATCATTACTCGCGTGGATGAGCCGCAACAAGGCAAACGATCATATGAAATTGGGTTGTAATAAGAAGCGTCACAGCATATGTGAAATAAATCTTCACGGGCAGGGGCGCAAAGCGCCTTTGCACGGTTGCGACGGCATAAATTGCTGGCGTAAATATTATGACGGCTCTTCGCGCCGATGTTGCTTGTTGCGCCCGATTGTGCTATTATGCCTGTGTCGGCGGTCATATGGCGGGGAGGCAAACTGTATGCCGAACGGAATGACGTCCATTCCGGAAGCGTATGAAGGCAATTCGGTCATATTGATTCGCTTCAAATACAATCAAGCTCAATATGACGGAGAGCCAGATTAACAGTCGCTATAACGACATAAAATTCTACTATAAAAGAAACATGGTATAAAGAACTTGGAGGAAATAAAATGCAGGCTTGTTTATGCCGGCGTTCTCTCGTGTTATAATCTATCTATGCAACTAAACGCAATAAGGCGTAAAAAGGAGGATGATATCAAATGATAAAAAAATTTTCGATTCATGTCTTAGCTGTTCTGATTTGTGCGGTTAGCGTCAGGGCCAGCGGTCCGGAATCTGATAAAAAGACGGCAACCGTGCTTTACAGCGACATTGTGGCATACATTAATGGTTTTCCGATACAAACATACAATATCGGCGGGAGGCTTGCAGCCACCGCAAGCGATTTAATGGCGCACGGGTTGTGCACATCATCTGGCGCGTCGGAGTTTGATTTAAATTGGAATGATATTTTTGTGTCGGACACATACGAACCTGAACCCGTCGATAAAAACCTTGTCGGAACAATTAAGGAAAAATT
>JAITDJ010000261.1 GCA_031282635.1 Clostridiales bacterium | reverse complement strand
GCTCCGGGCGCATTACCGGGCAATACCGCTCCCGGTACATTACCGGGCAATACCCTGCCGGGTACGTTACCGGGCAGCACCCTGCCCGGCGCGCCGAGTACTCAGCCCGGATATACGCTGCCCGGTAATAACGCGCCCGGAGCAATAAATCCCAATTCTCCCTATAACAACGGCGCAAATCTGCCCGGAACCAGCACAAACACCCCGCAAGTAGGCGGAATGACAAACGACCCAGCCACCTCGGAACAGCCTTGGAAAAAGGTCCCTTCCAGGCAGGGAGACACGCCCGCATCGGATCCCGGCGCGGGCAGAACGCGCCCATTGTTGAAAGCCTCGCCGGTACCGGGCAAAATTGATGTTTATAACGTTCATCTGCATGACACATTGTGGATTATAGCCCAAAAATACAAAATCAAGCTGGACGCCCTTATAGACGCGAACCCGGAATTAACCGATCCCGACCTCATTTACCCTGGCGATCAAATAAAGGCGCCGTTAGATCCCAGCGTAAATGAAATCTTGGATATAGCGGACTCCAATACAGACAAAGGCGACGGCGGCGCCAGCCTACGCTCCAATATTGCGCAGGATCGCTACTCCGGCGCCGCGCCTCAGCAAACGCAGGAAAATGCCGAAGAAAATGCCGAAGAAAAAGAATTGTTGGATCTCGTGAATAACGAACGCGCCAAAGCCGGCCTGCCGTCTTTGAAATTATCCGCCGCGGTGAGTACAGCCGCGCGGATAAAAGCAGATGAGATGTGCGCAAAAAAGTACTTTAACCATACGTCGCCCGTATATGGCAGCCCATTTGAAATGCTCCGGGCTTTCGGGATCATTTACAGAACCGCAGGCGAGAATATAGCCAAAGGACAAAAAACCGCCAGGGCCGTTGTCGGCGCCTGGATGAACTCACAGGGCCACAAAGACAACATCCTGAACGCGGATTTCAAAGAAGTCGGCGTGGGTTACGCCAGCGACGGAAAAATCACCTATTGGGCGCTGATTTTTATAGGAAAATAAATTGACGCAGCAGGGGCGGACCGCTATCCGCCCTTGTATTATTATATCTCGGCCTTTTTATTATCAAGGCACACATACATATCCTGAACCTTGCTTAACTCTTGAGCGATTATGTATCTGCTTGTCAGCACGCAAATCATGTTTTCTTTGCTTAAACCAATAAGCTGACCCTCGAAATCTTTTTTTTGGCTGGTTGTAACATGCACCCTCATACCGCGATGGAACGTTTCGCCGCGGAACTGTATGATATCCATAGGGAACAGACGATAACACCGCTGAAGAATTTTACCTATATCGCGATAATTGGGCAGCGCGGACCGTTTTCGCGTTAATCTCAGCAGTTCTCGGGCATATATCAACGCCAATGTAATAATAAAAGCTAAAATCGAGGAAAAAATAATATCTTGCATGGTAAATTGAAAATTCATACCTTCCCCCCCATTACCCTGATTCTATACTGTTTTTATATTAATTATATCGTCACAAACCCTTAACGGTTTTAATCTGGTTAACGCCCATATCAGACAGCCTTCCGACAATTTCAGAGGTTATCAGTTCACCGGGCGCTAGAACCGGTATGCCCGGCGGGTACGCGCTGATAAGATCGGCGGATATTTTGCCTGTACTGTTATGTAAGCCCAGCAGTTCCCATGGTAAAAACGAAGCCTGCCTTGGCGTTATACGACATTCGGCCCGGAGGAACACGCGGGGCGCCCGGAGCGTCTCGCCGCCTTTATTGGCCGCCAACGCGTCCACAGCCGTTACACCTTTAATCAGGCGCTCAAAACCCTCGCATGTGTCCGCGACGCTGGTTAACGCCAAAGCGAAGCGATCCCCGCTCATTTCCAGCTGAATCTTAAATTCGCGTGTCAGACGGCGCTCCAATTCGTAACCGCTCATCCCCCTTAGAGCGACAAACAGCATTTTACTTAAATCTATAGCGTATATCCCGGCCGTCCCCGTCATCTCTTCCCCGATAAGCCTGAAAGCGGACAGTTCGGACAACGCGGCGCGCGCAGACGCCAAGCGCCTGGCATAAGTCGCATAAACGCCTCTGTTTCTAGACAGCGATTGAAAAGTGTAATCTATTGTACTCATTATTATATACGAAGGACTACTGGTTTGGCACACGCGCATAAAAAATTTTAGGCGATCGACATCCACCCTCTCACCCCGTATAAGCGTTAACGCGCTTTGTGAAAGCGCGGGGAGCGTCTTGTGGGGGCTGATTATCGCAATATCAGCGCCCAAGCGGATTGCCGGTTCAGGGGTCGTGTCATAAAACGGGAAATGCGCCCCGTGCGCTTCGTCCACAATAAGTAGTTTACCATACTCATGGACGTATTCGGCAATTGTTTTTATGTCTGAAACAAAACCTTCATATGTAGGACTGGTAATAAAAACCGCCGCGCACTCCGGATTTATTTCCAGCATATGCTTAATATGGGCGGGTTCTATGCCGCCGCACAGCCCGTACGCGGTTTCCTCCGGATATATATATACAGGCCGCGCGCCTGAGAACACAAGGCCGGAAAAGGCGCTGACATGGCTGTTACGGGCCATAAGCAAATTTCTATGCTCTCCGCAGATCTCGCAGGCTGTACATATGGCAGCGATAATTCCGGCACTCGATCCGTTTACCGAAAAAAGGCAGGCGTCCGCGCCGTAAACAGCCGAGGCTGTTTCCTGAGCCGAGCGAATAACGCCTTCCGCGTTGTGCAGGTTATCAAAGCCGGGGATTTCCGTTATATCCAGACTTAACAGATCCGGAGGCATCATGGACGCGTTGCGCTTATGCCCCGGCATGTGGAAAGGATATATATCTTTTCGCAGATATTTTATCATCGTATCATACAACAATAGAATCATCCTATTATAACGTATTTTTTATATATGGAATAGAACCGAACCTCAAAAAATAAAATACCCGCGGCGGGTATTTATCCGCCGCGGGTATTTTACTTAATTATTGGCTTGCTGGGTAAATCCGCTGCCAGCGTCAAGCAGACTGTCTATTTGATCTTTATCTTCCGTACCGCTTTTCTTTTTTTGTTGTTTTTGTTTCTTCTGATTTTTATCAGGCATAAATACCCTCCGCATGTTTTCATATCATCCAGCTAACGGCCGAGTTTCCGGCAACCAGCTGGATACAAATATTATATTGCCCGCCGCGGGTAATATTATACGTCGATAATCATTTCTCTGCGCACAAAGTGTACGGACTTCAAACCAATTTTATCAGCCATACGGAACGCCTCGTCAATACCGCCGCCCACTCCGCCAGCGTAATGCGCGTCCGAGCCCAATGTCACATAACGTCCGCCCAATTTATGATAGCCCTCATAAATGTCATACAAATTTTGCATGGCGGACGGCGCGCCCATGCGCCTGGTATTTATTTCTATAACCCTGCCCCTGTCCAGCAGAGCGGTAAAAATCTCATTGTAGAGCTTTTTATACGCTCCATATTTTATATTTTTTTCCGGAAACGGGCAATAACGCGACGCATAGTCAATATGACCCAGGCTGTCGAAAAAATCTCATTTATCTATTACAGTCAGAGTATACCTTAAATAATCACGCATGATCTCTTCAGGGGGAACGCTTTGGCTCCAAAACGATTTATAGATGTCATACCCATAGACTACATGAACGGAACCGACACAAAAATCCAGCCTTTTGTCTGAAGCGGTTCTACGGGATATCGCCCTTGTATTTACCGTAAGCCCGATTTCCAGGCCCAGTAAAAGCCCGCGGGGTTTATATGCCGCGTATTCGCTGAAATAGCTGTCGGTGTCAGTTACGAAAACCTCGTCTTCATCACATTCATAGTCCACATGTTCCGTCAGGCACAGCCCCAGCCCCAACTTTGACGCCGAGGCTATGGCTTCCCCCGGTTCCATTTGAGAGTCCCCCGAATAGCGCGTGTGAACATGAGTGTCAAAAATCATGATACGCCCTCGCTGAACATACCGACAAGCATATCCTCAGCGCTGCTTTTTTCTATATTGTGCGACAATATCAGTTCCGAAACAATTATCTGTTTAGCGGTCGTCATCATCTTTTTTTCCGCGCTGCTCAAACCCCGTTCACGTTCGCGAAGAAGCAAATTCCTGTACACCAACGCCACTTCGCTCAACCGGCCAGATTTTATCTTTTCCATATTGCTTTTATACCTTTGGTTCCAGTTATCAGGCATGTCCACTGGGATTTGGGTTACGTTTTTGATGAGCCTTATCATTTCATCCTTGTCATATATATGACGTATACCCAAATTTTCGGCATTACCGGCGGCAATCATGATCTTAAGGTTGCCCACCGGTATGCGCAAGACATAAAAAATCTGCGAATCTCCATCGATCTCGCGCTGCTCCAATGCCTCAATGACCCCGGCGCCGTACATTGGATAAACAATCTTATCCCCTTTCGCAAACATCTCAATCACTCCCAAGCCGCTCGGTCATAAGCCGAATTCTCTTTTGGATATATGTTCTATTTAAATTATAATATAACTCGTCAAAATCTGCAAACATATTTTGCTAATTGGGTATGATAAAATCAACAATTATTTTCAGGAGGGCCAAATGAGCAAAGATGACAGTAAAACACCTTATCATTTTAGCGTCAGAACAGATCTGGCTGTAGAATCCAGAGAACTTTTAAATGAAAGCGAACACTCGGAAGAGTTGGACGGCATTGAGGTTTCTATGGAAGAATTATGCGATAGGAAAGTTAAAGTAACATGGGTTGAGATATATAATGAAGCTGGGGCAAAGGCGATGGGCAAGCCCGTAGGCAACTATATAACCATTGAATCAGACGCCATGAAAGAAAACGACATTGAGACCCATGAGGAAATAATGAAAATCCTCGCCAAGAGGCTGGAAAAATTGAGGAAGCTGAAAAAAAACGCTATCGTGCTGGTTGTCGGACTGGGTAACTGGAATGTAACTCCGGACGCGCTGGGGCCGAAGGCAGCCGCTAAAATTCTGGTCACGCGGCACCTTTCAGGCAATCTGCCGAAAGCGCTGGAGGGCCACGTACGACCGGTAAGCGCCATTTCTCCCGGCGTGATGGGGCTTACCGGCATAGAAACCGGCGAAATTATAAAAGGCGTCGCGGAAAAAATCAACCCCGACCTGATTATAGCCATAGACGCGCTGGCAGCCCGCCGGACGAATCGTGTAAACAGCACCATACAAATTTCGGACACCGGTATAAACCCCGGCGCCGGCGTAGGCAATAAACGTATGGTGTTAAGCGAAGAGGCGTTAGGCGTGCCGGTTATAGCCATCGGCGTGCCGACGGTGGTGGACGCGGCCACACTGGTCAACGACACTATGGATCGTATGCTGTCTGTTATGGCGGAACAAGCGCCTAGAGGCTCGGAATTTTACAATATGCTGGAGGGTTTGGCTGATGAGGAAAAGTATCACCTGATAGCCGAAATTCTGAACCCGTATACGGGCAATATGTTTGTTACGCCTAAAGAAGTAGACGCGATTATAGAAAGGCTGGCGAATATCATCGCCAACGGCGTTAATATCGCCGTGCATCCGGGTATTAAAACGGAAGATATCAACCGGTTCATCAGCGCCTGAAAGCACGGAAAACGAGGGCGTTATACCCTCGTTTTCCATACTTTCAGCGCAATCATTTTACTATAAACACAGTTCTGGTATTTTGATCCCAATCCACTGTCGCGCCTAACTGCTCCGAAACATAACGGATGGGTACAAACAGGCGATCATTTATCAGCATCGCCGAACCCATACCGCCCGGCAATTGTTTATTCAGCACAATGCTGAGCGTTTTGTCATATAAGGATATATAATCGGTACTGGTCGCATTATCCCATGATACGGACGCGCCTAGCGCTTCTGCGATAAATCGTATCGGCACCATGGTTCTGCTGCTGTTGGGCTCAATATACGGCGCGACGTCGAAATACAGCGTTTCTCCGTTTCGGGTATACGCTTTAACGCCGATTCGAAGGGCAATCGTCATTGTGTATGGGGTTAAATCGCCTTGCTTCAACGTATACGCCAAGGTGGTTATATCGCTGTCCATCTGGCCTCGTGATACGGCAAACGCCTTAATGGTTACATTCTGTGTAATCGTTATGGGGCCCGTATACAAAACGCTGGATGTCGTAGGGTTATCGCCGTTGGCGGTGTAGTAAATCTGAGCGCCGTTGGTCGAAGACTTGAGGGTAATTACCGATCCCCATGAAACCGTCCCCGAAGCGGTATCCGAAGTAGGAGCGGCGGTTTTTGCTGAAGCCTTTCCCCTGAATACATATTCGGAAATATCGCTGTTCGTATAGCCTGAGGCAACCGCGACAGCTTTTATGGTGACATCGTTTGTTATCGTAATCGGCCCGGTATATCTTTTACTGGATGTTGTGGGGGTTCCGCCGTCTGTCGTATAGTATATCGCCGCGCCGAGCGTACCTGATGATAGAGTGACGGCGGTTCCGTATGACACTGTCCCCGAAGCGATGTTGGCGGCCGGCGCTCCCGCTTTGGAGGCGGAGGCAATCTTATAGGCGTATTCGACCATATCGCTGTTATCATAACCCGAGGCGACCGCGATCGCCTTAACAGTAACATTCTCCGTAATGGTAAGCGGCTGGGTATATCTTGTACCGGAAACCGTAGGCGTCTTGCCGTTCGTCGTATAGTAGACAACAGCGCCGTTTGTGGAAGACGACAGCGTTATTTTGGTTCCGGAAGCCACATTGCCCGCCATGGGGTTGGCGACCGGCGCCAAGGCTTTATTATTTTCCGCCGGGGTTTCAAACAGGAATGGATTATTGCGTAAATATGGATATCCGTTGTTAACGCCGCGGTAAATATCCCAAATATTATTGAAATCCCAACCGGTATAGGAGGCGGCGGTCTTAGCCTGAGACGTCGATAAAGCAACGCCTGAAACGTCACCGCCGACGGTCGCGTCGACGTCATAATAATTCGAGTCGACCACGGCGCGGGAATCAATTCTGCCAATTAAACCGTTAGTATTCACCGCAGCAGACGACACCCGGCCGGCAGCGTAAGAATATCTTACCGTACCGCCCGACAAAACCCCAATCAGCCCGCCGGAGATGGCGCCGCTTGTTTTAACATTAGCCAATGAATAGCAGTATTCAACCCTGCCGGCGCTGTTCAAACCGATTAAGCCGCCTGTGTAAGCATTTACAGATTCCACATCCGCGTTCCCGGCGGCGCACTCGGTAATAACCCCGGACGACTGCCCCACCAGAGCGCCTACGCTGTATCCCGCGCCCGACACTGATCCGGAAGCCCAGCATTGGTATATTTCACCGGTATTAAATCCGGCCAGGATACCGGTGTTTTCATTTCCGCTGACAGTACCGCCGACCATAAGCCCTTTGATAACGCCGCTGTTATAGCCGAACAGCCCCGCGACTGAATTGCCTCCCGTGATAGATAAACCCGTAATCGAATGCCCGTTTCCGTCGAATACGCCTTTAAATGGAATAGTTTCATTCCCTATCGGCGTCCAGCTGGTTCCCGACAAATTAATGTCAGCCGCAAGTATGTAAGTTTTTGAAAGATCGCTGTCATGTTTACGAAAAGCGAGATCGACAAGTTCACCGCGAGTCTGAATTACATACGGCGATACGTCTGTTCCATTTCCCCGCGGTTCATCAGCGGCTGTCCCGATTCGCGGGATAAGAGCCGCTATGCACACCGACAGCAGCCCTGCCGTCAAGCGTTTGATTTTCATATTGCGCGCGTTGTCTGATATGGTGACTAACGCTCCCTCCTTCTTTTAAAAATATATAATTCATCACTTGAATTATATAGAATATACGGTTATATATCAATGAACAAAGCCTACATAACAGTAACAAATCAGTTACATAAGAATTACATTTATACCGGGCGCGGATTTGATTGATTTATTCCACGGCGCACTTGACGCGCCAAAGCTATGTGTGCAATTAATTACAGGAATCACCTTTTCATATGTCCAATCGCTAATAACCTGCATTTGTTAGAAATGCAGGTCGTTTTAACAGCAAAACAAAAATGAGATTACATAATAGTCAGTCTCTATGCCCCATCGCAAAAGTATATTTCCTTCATTTTTTCAAAGGTGAAAATATGCGTAGGCAGCGAAGGGTCAATCAGCAATGTTTCCGCCTCGCCGCCGTCGAGCATAAACTTGACAATACGTACCGTCGGCGCTCTTTTGCGCGTTTTTATCTCCATGACGGCGTCTGTGCCCGTTTCGACGCTGTCAACCGCTTTGTTCCAACCCCTCGGTACGCGGAAC
>JAITDJ010000203.1 GCA_031282635.1 Clostridiales bacterium | reverse complement strand
TTGGGTATGTATTCCGTAGATTAGTGCGCCCTTTTGGCGTTTAGCGTATTTCGGAATTTAATCTAATGACGAAGATATTTTTGGTCATATTCACCAAAAACCCAGTGACAATTAAGTTTGTCATAAATACCTCATTTCGAGATAAAAAAAGCAACCGGGATCAATACCGGTCTTCTTCAAGGGCGTATTTTCTTATGTTGGATAAATATGCCCACTGATCCGCATATGCAGTGAAATTTTCATCAACAAACTCGCTATTCTTATTCTTTCGCGGAACCTTTTGAAGCGGGAGCGCGATTAAACTGCCGAAGCGCCCTTTTGGCGTAGTGTCCTGGTTGGGGATCATCCGGTCGTAAGTTTTAAACGACAGCTCGTGGTGATTGTTCATAGCGTAAGTTATCAGGCTGCTGCCAAATTTCCGTGCTGTTTTTACTGGTATGTTGCTGGCGAAGAAAATCCAAAAATGAATACCAGTGCCGGAACGGGAACGCTCAACCGCCATGCTTATGACTTTTTCTATACAGGCTTCCCGAATGGCGGACACATCACGCCGCAAATCGTCCGGGCTGTATTCTTTGCCATCAAAGTCGAACGCCAGAAAACGGCATGTTTCATCAGGCAGCATCGGATATGCCCCGGCAGTCAGCCGCCCTGTCAGATGGTTTTCAACCACGCCGGAGTCAAATGGTATAAACCTGTGGTTAGGACATTCGCTGCATTTCACCTTTCCGCCGCCCGATCTTGGGTATTGCGGCGACCATTCGATATAACATGCGGGGACATAGCCGGACTTGCCGCTTTTCGCGCTATCATACCGTTTCGCGAAAACATCTTCCCGCCCGGTAAACAGTGACAGAAATAGCTTTACTTTTTCAGCGGAATTGTTATATTTATTAATCCCGCCTGGCGGTATCTGTATAGACGCTTCCGCCGCAACCTCGTCCAAACGAGTGAACCGCTTTATCGTCTGCCCAAAATGGTCGACTGTCCCGACCCATACAGACGCAGGGCAGACCCATAACTCAGAGCCGCCGCTGGGGCGGTATATCACCATTTCCTCCAAAGTTTCGCTATTAGTGGCGGAAGCGGTTACTTCATATTCGTTACCTTCAAAATGCATATATTTACCGGGTTTGACTGTCACGGGCATTTGCAACTCTTTTCATCAGATTATGTAATCAACGGCGGCCCCGTGTGTACTGTGCGGCAAAATCCGCAACCTCTTTGTAATCATCGTTATTAATGCCGACTATCCGCTTTATTCTTTTTGTTGTGGGGTTAACAACTTGATTAAGCAAGGTGTCTATAGCCCAGACTATCTTCCGTCTTCTCCAATGCTCCGGTGTTTCAAGGTGTTCCATGAGAAACGCGTTTTTCCTGCGGAACATTTTTTTTGCGCCTATAGGTAAAACCACAATACGGACAGGTAAATAACCCGCTTGGCGTGCCATGCACAACTTTCACATCGATCCTTGCGATCACATCTTGCAGGTAAAACTCACAAACTGGGTTACGGCACGGCCACGGTACAACGCCAAATGGATGAAACTCCAAGTCCGGCTTGTTATACGCGCCTGTAAAGAAACCCTCCGCTGAACCCGCCAAAAAACGGATCAGCAGCAAATGATGAATCGGGTTATTTGACATTTTGTCATGCTGCAATAATAACGCATTCGGGACAATACCGCAGGTACGGTAGTGTGAACGCCCATATCTTTGAAAAACCAACAATATTGTTAATATTGGCTTCACCGCATTTCATAGCCGTTAATAAGGCGCTGCCCTGACTCTGCGGGGTGAATGGCTTCAGAAATGGGTAAATGGTGTTTTCCAAGATAAACGATTCCGCCGATAAGCACGACGGGGACTCCCACCGTATTTACGGGGGTTACAAAAATACAGTGGCTTACTTTTGTATTGTGTATGGAGTATTTTCTGCGGGTAAAGCTTTAAAACCTTCTCAATTCCCGTAGTTTTGCCGACGCCGCAAATGCCAATGATAGTAAAGCCTGAAGATGTTGAATTAACAGAGTATATTTCCCGGAGGTTTCCTGAGCATAGCAAGGGTTGGGGATATTGCTTCGTCTTCCGTATGCTTGTCTGCCCCGCCGTGCCAAGGCGCACCCGGCGCGGATCCTTCTTCGCCAAGGGCAAAAGCTTCGCCGCGGCGGTTAAGTTCTTTTTCATTTCGCCTGCTGCCCTATGATACCTTTAAGCCTGCTTGAGCAGGTGGTCTTTTTAGACGGCTTTAGCCGGTAGTTGTTGAATTAAGCCATCCCTTTCGATCAATGTGTCAAACTCAGGAGAGCTTACGCCAGCCCTGCTGCGGGAGTGTGTGAAACGCCCGTGATTCCAAGCCGGCGAAGCGGGAAAAAGCCGCGATCCGGCGAATACCTCAGCCCGCGGCTTCTTTTACTTTATTTTATAAAACACCGATTTGACGCGCCGTCGTTAATTAATTACGGCGGCTTCGGCCGTCACATCCTTAAGGATAATTTTGGGATCCACCGTTACTCCGTCTTTGGCGACTTTAAAACTGAGGTTAGGGCCTTGTATAATGCTGTATATGGTCGGATTGGCGATTCCGCCGATTATTTCTCCGCGCTTGACAATCTCGCCTTCCTTTACTATCACACTGTCCATAAGCTGACCGTATGTAGTAGTCCAGCCGTTGCCGTTATCAATTACAACAGTGTTTCCATCTTTACGCGTTTTTTCAATCTTCTGCACTACGCCGTCATAAGCGGCTTTTACAGGCATTCCCGATTTAGCGGATATCCAGATGCTGTCATTTGTCCTGTATTGATCCAGTGTTTCATCATAAATTGCCTGAGTGATATTGTAATCCATTACAATATCGCCTGATACCGGCCAATCCATAGTTTCTCCGTCTTGAAAAGTGTCAAAAACAGGTGCCGCTAACGCCCCATCCTTTTCATCCGCTTTATCGGGCTCTATCGCGGCGCTTGGGGCTGGAGACGCCTCCGCAGGCTTAGGCGCCGGCGTTACGATCGCGGTGGGTTTCGCCTTGGCGATGCTGTTATCCGTGTTAATCCGCGCGTCGGCGATACGCTGGGCGGCGTCCGCCTGCGCTTTAGCAATCAGCTGCTCGTCAACCGAGGCCGTTATCTGAGGATTAGCCGTTTCCCTGCCCGCCGACGTGTCGTCCAGCTGCCCGCTGATGTCTGTCGTCTGATTCACTTTGGGCGCGGACTGGCTGTTGATGTTGATGTACGACACTATGGCGGCCAATATCATAACCACGCCCACGCAGGAATAAAGAGCCACATAAAAACTCTTCTTCCTAAATATACTATCTTCTGGCAATTTATTTTTCATATCACTGCCACCTCCAGCGATATTATTGCCTGGGAGATATTGGTTTAATCATTTAATCTTTATTATTATCACTTTTTTTCGGAAAAATCTTCCTCGCGGCGGATCCTGGCGCCTAATTGGCTAAGTTTTTCAGCCAGATTGCAATATCCTCTGTCTATATGATAGATGTCACTTAATTCCGTAGTGCCGGAAGCTGTCAGCGCGGCCAGCGCCAAAGCCGCGCCCGCCCTTAAATCCGTCGCCTTAACCTGTGCGCCCGTAAGATTCTTAACGCCCTCTATGACGGCGCTTCGGCTTTCTATCTTAATATCCGCCCCCATGCGTTTGAACTCGCCTACATGCATGAAGCGGTTTTCGAAAACAGTCTCGGTTACAATGCTTGTACCTTCGGCCAGGATTAAAAGGCTCATAAACTGTGCCTGCATATCGGTCGGAAATCCGGGGTAAGGAAGCGTTTTGACATCCGCGGCGATTATATGTCCACCTTTTTCTTCTTGATACTTAACGCGCACACCGGCTTCCGTTTCGGTTACATCGAGATTGACTTCCTTTAATTTGGCTATAAGCGGCTTTAAGTGATCCGCCACGACATTGGTAACTGTAATATCCCCTTTTGTTACGCCGGCCGCCACCATGAACGTGCCCGCTTCTATCCTGTCGGGGATTACCTGATGATCCGCTTCCGAAAGAGATTTTACACCGGTTATCTTAATCGTGTCTGTCCCCGCGCCCCTTATCTCGGCGCCGGCGGAATTTAAAAAATTCGCCAGATCCACTACCTCGGGCTCTACCGCGCAGTTCTCCAATACCGTCACGCCATCTGCCAGCACCGCGGCCATCATGATATTCTCCGTCGCGCCCACGCTGGGAAAATCCAGATAAATCTTTGCGCCTTTCAGACGCTTCGCTTTGGCTCTGACATTGCCATGCTCCTGCATAACCTGAGCGCCCAGCGCGGAAAAGCCTTTTAGGTGCAAATCGACCGGCCTGGCGCCGATTGCGCAGCCACCCGGCAGAGGTACGTTAACCTCGCCCAAACGGGCCAGCAAAGGCCCCATCACCAGAAATGAGGCCCGCATTTTACTGACCAGTTCATATTCGGCTTCCGTGCGCAGCCTGCCCGAGGCCAGGGTCTGTATGATTCCGGCCTCCTTGTCCCAATATAGATCGGCGCCTAAGCGTTCCAATAACATTCGCATGGTTTCAACGTCACTTTGACATGGCACGTCGCGTATTACGCACTCGCCTTCGGCCAGCAGTGACGCGGCTAAAATCGGCAATACCGCGTTTTTTGAACCGGATATTTTAACGCTGCCTTTAAGAGGCGGGCTGTTATTAATAATAAATCGGGCCAAATAAATACCTCCTTGACAAAAAAGCTATTCGCTGTTCATAGTATTGCCTTATGTATAATTTTTAAAATAGACTATAAAAGTAAAAGCAGTACGTCCGAACCAGCAAAAGAAATATCTGTTTTGGCCGATCTGCGGCACACTGAAACAGCGGACTTTTTATGTATTCTCAAACCCGCCGCCCATGTTAAAATGTTTCGGCCCTTCCGCAATTTCCCGCGCCCTTTTCCTGTCCTGCGCGGGATTGGCCGCTTGTTTTTCACGGACAACAACCGTCGTTTGCCCGACGTCGGGCTTGTCCGCAAAGGAGACTATTTCCATATCCAGGACGTATAATATATCATGAATACCGCCCCAATTATACTTATAATCCGTCAAATACACCCAGCCCGGCTGACTGGGCGTATATAAATTTCCGTGAGGATCGCGTACGGGGGTAATGTCGAATTGAACCTCGGTTATGATTTCGCCGTTAATGGCAATCGATGAAAAAGAATCATCGCCGCTTACCGTCTTTACAATCTGATACGAGCCGTCGTCCAGGCTTATAACAGAACCGCCGCACGCCGCCGTCAGCGTTCGCAGCTGCGCTACATTGTAACCGCGTATTCGGAACACGTCTATTATCTGTTCGGGCTTCGACCCGTCTTCCCATCTGATGATCAGGGTATTAGGCGTAAGTTTTTCCCGCCCCGCCGGGGCGGCCGCGGCCAGATAGGTAAACAGAAAAAGAAACAAAGCAGCCGCGAGTACTTTTACCGGCCTTAATTCGCTGTCCGCGGATTCATCGGCCGCAGCGTCGGTTAGATCTGCGGGCGCCTCCCGGACGGTTTGGCCCGCCGGAATCTGTTTAGAAACCGCGCGGCGTCGGATGCGGATTGTTCCGGCGCGGACATCTCGGAAAATACTGGTATCTTTCTGTAATATATTATCAAATCCATAATCGTATAAAAAAAATCCGGATTGGGGCTCTTCTGTCCAATTCCGAATTTTTGTCCGTTTATAAGATTTTTTATTGTCTGCTACTGAGGTTACAGGCCGCAAATCGCCCCAAGTTTTGCGATTTCGCGCGTCCAATTTGCACCGCGCTTTTTTGCTCAGTTTGTCCCTTGGAATAAATTTCTTCATGACATCGCCTCATATTCTCCGCGTTGCTGGGTTATATATATTATAGTATAATAGATTTATTATGTAATTTCAATGTATTTATGCTTCCCATTTATGTTGATCAAAGGCGGTTGCGTATGGAAAATGGGCAAAAGGAAGTTATTTTGAGGATATCGGATGTAAAAAAAGAATACCGCATGGGCGAGGTTACCGTTCACGCCTTGCGGGGGATCAACTTCGAGATATTCAGGGGCGAGTTCCTGGTTATTTTAGGCCCCAGCGGTTCCGGAAAGAGTACTATTCTGAATATAATCGGCGGAATAGACTCGCCTACTTCCGGGGCTGTCATGTATAAAGGGTCTGACATAAGCAAGTCGGGGGAACGCGGGCTGACTAAATACCGGCGTTTGTCCGTCGGGTTTGTATTTCAATTCTATAATCTCATACCCAACCTCACCGCCAGGGAAAATATACTGTTAGCGTCGGAGCTGTCGAACAGCGCACTGAACGTAAATAAACTGCTGAACATGATCAGTCTGGGAGACAGGGGAGGGCATTTCCCGTCGCAGATGTCGGGCGGGCAGCAGCAGCGCGTGGCCATCGCGCGGGCCGTGGCCAAAAACCCGGAGATCCTGCTGTGCGACGAGCCCACTGGCGCTTTGGATTTCAGTACGGGCATTCAGGTGCTGAAATTGTTGAAGACATTCAACCGTGAACACAGCCGCACAGTCGCTATTATAACGCATAATGCCGGCATCAGCGATATGGCGGACAGAACTTTGTACATAAAGGACGGCCTGGTCGATCATGTTGCATTGAATGAACACCCCATAGACCCCGAGGAGGTGCGCTGGTGATCCTGTTTCTGAAAGCCGCGCGGGCTATATGGAACAATAAAAAGGCGTATCTCTCCTGCGTGGCGCTCGTCGCCGTCGCCGTTTTTATGATGGTGGCCATGGGATCGGCCAGTGACGCGCTGGCTGACGCTTCTGAGCATTATTACAAGGACAACCGCCTGGCGGATGTATTCGCCAGCGTAAATAATTTGCCCGCCGGCGTGATAAGCGGCCTGAATCAGATTAACGGCATAGACGAGGCGCAGGCCAGGCTCGTTTACGACGCGCGTGTGCGTATGCCCGGAAACAGCAAAATTATATGGCTTCGATTGATTTCATACGATACCTCGTATGAAGGGACGCCGCTGAATTGTCCTAATGTTACCGGCAGGAGGCTTACAGAGCCGAATGATATCTGGATCGGGCATTCCTTTATGAACAATCACAATCTGGAAATCGGCGGCAGCCTGAATATAATCGCGGAAGGCCGGGAAGTCACCCTGAATATCGCCGGGCTGGCCGACAGCCCCGAATATGTATACGCCGTACGTAATCCCGGGGATCTGTTCCCTGACAACGAGGCCTTCGGCATTGCCTATATCAGTATTACGGATCTCAGCATCCTGCTAAACAGGATTGGCAGTTACAACGACCTGACATTTAAGTTGGATAACGGCTACGCCTTTGACGACGTTAATAAGGAACTGGATACGTCGCTTGCCCCCTACGGCCTTACCGCGCTTTACGCGAGAAAGGATCAATTCAGCTATACCATGCTGGACGCGGAAATAACCCAGGACAGGGCCATGAGCTATACGATGCCGCTTATATTCGCGGCCATATCCGCTGTTGTGCTGTTTCTTATGCTGAAGCGCGTTATTGAGCAGGAACGGACGCAAATCGGCACGCTGAAAACCTTTGGTTATAAGAACCGGGAAATTATGACGCATTATATTACGTACGGCCTGGCGACGAGTCTTCTTGGCGGCTCAATCGGCGTTTTTCTAGGCAATTTATGCGTCAAATATCTCGTGGATATGTATACCATATATTTCGTCCTGCCGGGTATTAAAACGTCCGCGAGTCCCAGACTGGCTGTTATTGGCATGGCCGTGGCCGCGCTGTCAGGTATTGCCGGTTCGTATTTAGGCGCTAAACCCGCGCTCAAACTATCTCCCGCTGACGCGATGCGGCCCCAGTCGCCGCCGCCCGTGAAGGGTGACATTATGAAAACCTTACCCTTTCTGCCTCTGCTGCTGACGTCGCGCGGCAGTATGTCTATACGCAATATCCAGCGTTCCAAGGCGCGCTCCGTTTTTATTGCGCTGGGCATTACGTTTTCTTTCGGCATATTGGCCATGATGTGTCCGATGATGAATATGATGTCAGACATAATCCTCAGCAAATATACGAACATTGAGTCGTATGACGCGAAGCTAAGCTTAATAAAGCCCGTACCCGCCGAGGACGCCGCGCGGCAGGCGATGAAGCTGCCCGGCGTAACCATAGCGGAGACGCTGCGCGAAATGCCCGCGGAATTCCGCCGCGGCAACCGAAAAACCGGCTCGGTGCTGACAGGGCTGACGCATGAGACAACGCTTTACCATATATATGACGATCAGGATAAGCGGATCCTGCCGTTTCCTGACGCCGGTATTATACTGAACGCCTTTACCGCGGATGAACTGGGAGTGAAACGCGGTTCGGAAATCCTGATAAAAACAGCTTACAACGAAGACGAAATACCTGTAATTGTACGTAATATCGTACATCAAAATATGACGGTCGCTTCATATATGGACAGCGCGGAGATTAATCAAATGCTTAACCTGCCGGACAGCGTCAACTCAATTATGGTACGGACGACAGATATGGAAGGCCTTAAATCCAGCTTGGACGACACAAAGAATATTTCCGCCATAGAGGATACTTACAGCGCCGCGGCAAATTTCAGTCAGATGATGAACACCTATTCTTCCATTTTATGGCTAATTCTTATTTTGGGTACTGCGATAGCGTTCGCCATAATATATAATTCCGCCACAATATCGCTTTCGGAAAAAGAACGCGAATATGCGACTTTACGTGTGTTGGGCATGGAAATCAAAGAGGTATGTGAAATATCCAATTTTGAGTATTGGCTGCTGTTTACCATAGGATGCGCCCTTGGCGTTCCGTTCGGCCAAATTTTGCTGAACGCCATGAACAGCATGATGAGCGGCTATATCGAAAATTTCAGCATGCCTGCTAAAATACCATTGTGGGCTTACGGTCTGGCGTTCCTGGGCTGTATGACGGCGGTTATCCTTTCGAATATGTCCGCTAAGCGCACTATTAAAAGTTTGGATATGGTTGAAGTATTGAAGGAAAGAGAGTGATGACGCTGAAACGGATAGTAAAGATCATTTTATTCCTGATTGCCGCCGCAGGCGTCGGATACGCCGTCTATGTCCACGAGACCAGGCCTTTGGCTGTGAGCGCGATTGTATTAAAACATCAAGACGCGCGGCTGACGTTTACCGAAAAGGGCGTCGTGGATTATGAGGATCGCGTTTACGTATATCCGCCCGTAAGCGGAAAGGTGCTGGAAATAAATGTGGAGCAGGGGCAAATCGTAAAAGCAGGCGATGCGATATGCACGATAGATATGTCGGACGCGGCTCTCGCCATAGATGAGGCCAATGCGCAGATACAGGGCTTGGAAGCACAGATACGCAACCTGGACTCGGAGCGCCTGCGCTCGAACGACTCGCTGATCATCCAGAAAAACAACTTAGCCATGGAAATGCAAAAGCTGAATGCGCAGGAAAACAACTCAAATATAACGGTGGAACAGCAACAGGAAACGCGGAATCAACAGATAGAGCTGCAAAACAAAATCATAGCTCAAAACCTGGCTGATATTGAGCGTATGCAAACAGAGTTCAGCGATTCGACGCAAATCCTCTATGATAACGGCCAGCTGCCGCGTATAGAATATGACGCCGCCAAAAAAGCTATAGACAAGGTTAACGCCCAGTACGAGCAGAACCTTCAGCAATTGGAAGTTATAAAGGCCGGCGGGGCGACAGCCGACCCCGCCTATTACAACGCCGCGCGCGCCGCTATACAGGAGCAGATTAACGGCATAGACGGCAGCCTGTCCAAAGACTATACCGCTGCCATGAAGGATTACTACAACGCGCAGATCGCCTCGGCAAGCGTCAGCGTCAAGCGCCTGAATCGCTCGATGGCCGATTCGGTGGTAACGGCCACCGCAGACGGGGTTATTACGGATCTGCCTGTTTCCAAATCCAACCTGGCGTCCGGCGCCGCGCCTGTGGCCGAAATCGCTGTCGGACGCAGCCTTGTTATGGTTTACGTTTCCACCAATGATATAAACGCGGTAAAAGTCGGCCAGGACGTGGATCTGATACTGCGCCGCCGCGAGGGTGACGAAACTTATAAAGGCAGGGTCGTAAAACTGGATGATGAGGCGGAAATAAAAATATCATCGCTGGGTGTCGAGGAACGCAAGGTTAAGGTATATGTAGAGCCCGTCTCCCGTCGCGAACTGTTTCAGCAGGGGTATGACTCGGATGTACGCTTCCTTGTGTATAAAAAAGATAACGCCGTTATATTGCCGAAGACCGCCGTGTTTAAAGAGGGCGAAACAGATCGCGTTTGGGAGGTTTCCGAGGGGTTCCTGAAAAAGACGGATATTATAAAAGGTATGGAACTTACCAACGATGTCGTTATTGAGAGCGGGCTTTCAGCCGGAGATGAGATTGTAAGCGATTCCACGCTTAAAGAACTCGCAGAGGGCGTTAGAGTAGCGACAGGCGCCGAAGCGTTAAAGTACAAGCGTTAAAGTAGAAGTTGACCCGGGGTTTTTGCTATGATATACTGTTTTTGCTCAGGGGGTGGTTTAATGGGTGACGTTTTTAAAGAGCAGCTGGTAAAAAAATCCGCGTCGGCAAAGGATACCGCATTGCGTTTTGGCATTGTCGCGCTTGTGGTAATTGTTGTGTTTATTTGCCTAAGCGTCCCGGCGCTTCAGCCTTTCATGATATTTATCGCCGCCGCGGCGTGTTTCGGCGCGTATATTTTAATATCCAGGCTCAATATTGAATATGAGTATGTTTTTACCAATGGCGAACTGGATATAGACGTCATATACAACAAGACCAGCCGTAAACGTATGTTTTCCTTTACGGTTAGAGACTTCGAGATTATGGCGCATGTTCAGGATACAGCCCATACCCGCGATATGCTGAATATTGCGGAAACCAAAGACTGTTCCAGCGGCGTTACGGGTCCGAACACCTATGCGTTTGTTACTCCATATAAAGGCAAACGGTTAAAAGTTATTATAGAACCCAACGACATGATGATCAAAGCGTTCTCGACAGTTCTTACCCCGCGAAAGCTTTTTAAAAAGCTGTAGCTTTCAGCTTCAATATTGGGGGGCTGTACCCGAGTATAGATTGAAATAGGAAATCAGGTGTGAAATGCAGGAAGCCGATAAACAGGAAATTATTAAAGAGGTTATCAGCTGGATCAAAACCATTGTCGCCGCCGTTGTGTTTGCAGTGTGCATCACGCAGTTTGTGATAGTCAACGCGAAAGTACCCACTGGATCCATGATGGATAACATAATGCCCAATGACCGCATAGTAGCGTTTCGTTTGTCGTATATAAACTCAGGGCCGAAACGGTTTGATATTATTGTTTTCCGTTTTCCCGACGACCCTAAGCAGCTCTATGTGAAGCGTGTAATCGGCCTGCCGGGTGAAATCGTCACAATCAAAGCCGGCAAGGTCTATATTAACGATAATTCGACTCCGCTGGACGATTCATTCGTGCGTACGCAGCCTTATGAAGAGGACTTCGGGCCGGTAACCATACCGGAAGACTCATACTTCATGATGGGCGATAACCGCAATAATTCCGCGGATTCCCGGGTATGGCTCAAGAAATATGTCATCAAAGAAGATATACTGGGCAAAGTACTATTCAGATACTTCCCCAGTTTTAGAATTTTATACAACACCTAAACGAAAGGATGAGGTAAAATGGCAAGGATTTCAAAAGACATGGTAATCCGGGATATTCTGGCGGTTGACAGGGGCGTGGTTCCGATTCTGCTTCAGACCGGCATGCACTGCTTGGGTTGCCCGTCGGCTCAAATGGAAACGCTGGAGGACGCCGGCATGGTTCATGGCATGGATGACGCGGAGATCGACGGTTTGGTCGATTCCATCAACGAATATTTGGAAAACGTCTCGGCGTAATATCAAAACGGCGGCAAAAGTCAAGGGCAGGGATTGGATCCTTGCCCTTTTTTTTACGCACGGCGGTCGCGGTATGAAGAAATTCGGCAACGCGGACGCTGATGAATTACTTTCTGATGATGCGCGACCACCCGCCCGTGATTGTTTACGACGAGGAAAAGTCCGATTATTACGGCGCGCTGGAGCGTTACGATAATGATGAGGACACTCAGCCTATGACGGATTTTCTTGTTCGCCAGGTTGAATTAACTTGGACGAAGGCGCTTGACCGGGAAACGAAACGGGCGGAGGCTGAAACGCCGTCAGATAAGCGCTCGTCTGTCTTGCCGCTGATCCAAGCCGCGAAAGAGCCGCGGCGCAATCCATCGGAGCGCGTTCTCTCAAAAACGAAAAACTTCGATTTCAAAACGTAATGACTATATCTTTTGTCACCGATTTTTTCGATTGTTCCATCGCTGACCATCTCGCGAAGCAAGGATCTGACGCGACCGTCACTTAATCCGATAACGCTGACAAAATCAGCGACTCGCGCCTGACCATTTTCTTCAAGGTAAGAAATGACGGAGAGCTTTCGATCGGTCGCCGCGACCGATTGGCGGCCGATAGAAGTTTCAACTTCATTTCGTTTGAACGTGACTTTGAAAAAGCCGGAGAACTCAAATTCAGGTTCGGCTACATTTGCCTCCCGCGTCGCGTTCCTCATTCGCCCG
>JAITDJ010000195.1 GCA_031282635.1 Clostridiales bacterium | reverse complement strand
AATAGTCATAAATGAGCAAAATCGTATTCATCAATCCGGCGCCCAATGAGTTTTGGAACTCTAAATTGCTGAACCTTCTGAAAGGAAAACGGCAAGCGTTCCTGCCCAGACTGTCCGCTATGATCTTTGCGGCTCTGACTCCGGAAAAACATAGTTTTACGTATGTGGATGAGGAAATTGGATCAGTAGACTATAATATGGAAGCGGATCTCGTGGCCATCACAGCTATGACGAAGCAGGCTGTCCGCGCTTATCTAATCGCCGGGGAATTTCGTAAAAGAGGGATACCTGTTATTATCGGAGGCATTCACGCCGGAACCAGGAGCGAGGAAGTAAGCGGGCACTGCGACGCTGTCATGATCGGCGAAGGGGAAAACACCTGGCCCGCCATGCTGGAGGATTTTGAAAATGGCGCGCTAAAAAAGGTCTACGACGCGAAGGACTATCCGCCTGTCGAAAAATTGGTCAGTCCGAGAATTGATATCATTAATCCGGATCATTATGTTATGTATCCCCTTCAAGCAACCCGAGGCTGTCCCTATGACTGTGAATTTTGTTCGATTAAATATTCAACGGGGCATAAATACAGAACCAAACCTGTGGAACAGGTCGTCGCGGAAATCCGCGAGTATGAAAAAGTCAACACGCGCCAATTTTCCGGCGTCGTCAGAAAGGGATATTATTTTACGGACGACAATATATATGTGGATCGGGAATATCTAAAAAAACTTTTGACAGCGATTAAACCGCTCGGTATTATATGGGAAGCCGAAGGTTCGGCAAATGTCGCGGACGATGACGAAATCTTGCAGTTGATGGGTGAAAGCGGCTGCCGCACATTCTCGATTGGGTTTGAGTCGGTGAATCCGAATAGCCTTTCGGAAGCAAATAAACCTAAAGTTAATAAAGTCGAACAATATCACGAGACTATCGCCAAACTTGCAAAATACGGCATCATTCCAGGCGGCAACTTTGTGGTTGGTTTTGACAGCGACGATGTTACCGTATTTGAGACAATGCTGGACTTTATCAAAAACAGCGACTTAGCGTTTGTTATCGTCAGCATTCTTACGCCTTATCCCGGGACGCGCCTTTATGAACGGATGAAGCCGCGTATTTTTGAGACGGATTCCAGATTTTATGATTCTTGGCAGGCTACGTTTACCCCGCGGAATATGACCGCGCAGGAGCTTCAGATCGGTTGGTACTGGATGGGAACTCAGTTTACGGATTTGGATTTTATGTGGACTCAAATGAAAAAATATTGGAACTATGGTCCATGGAAAAATATTCCGGTACTTACTCTGAGAGAACGTCTGCTCTTGATTATTACCGCCATTGTCCTGGGAATGCATGGCATGTTCAAATATCAGAAGTTTCTATGGCGCGCCGCGTTCTATCCAAAGACCACAGATTTTAATCAGCTCATCTGGAACATGCGGCGGCTGGAAATGTCCTCTAACGGGCCGGCAGTTCGGAATCCGGCGGATAAATACAGGGAGAGGGGGGTAACGGAATGAGTAAAATTGTGTTTATCAACCCTTCCACCGTAACATATTGGAATTCTAAAGTGATGAATATTCTTAATTATCCGCAGACAGCGGACGCTCCCAATCTGCCGGCTATGGCGCTCGCCGCTCTGACGCCGGAAAAGTACAGTTTTACGTATGTGGATGAAGTGATCGATGAAGTTGATTATACCGTTGAAGCGGATCTGATAGTCATCATGGCCAAAATCCAGACGGCGGTTCGCGCTTATGAGATTGCTGGAGAATTTCGTAAAAGAGGGAAGACCGTTATTATCGGCGGCGGTCATTGCGCCGTCGCGCGTGAGGAAGTCTCCAGACATTGCGACTGTGTGATGGTTGGCGAGGGTGAAAATTTATGGCCCGCTATATTGGAGGATTTTGAAAACGGCGGGCTGAAAAAAGTCTACAGCCCGGAAGAGTATCCTTGCGCCGAAAAATTAATCAGCCCGAACATCCACATTATAAACTTTAAGTATTATGACTCATTTCCTATTCAGGCCACGCTCGGCTGTCCTTATGACTGCGAATTTTGTGCTGCTGAGCATTCCGGAGGAAGGATATACAAAACTAAACCCGTGGAACAGGTTGCCGCGGAAATCCTTGAATATGAAAAACTTAACCAAAATGACTTTAAAGCTGACAAAAAGAGTTATCGTTTTGTGGACAGCAACCTGTATGTGAACCGTACTTATTTGAAAGAACTCCTGACTATGTTAAAGCCGCTCGGTATCAAATGGGAGGGGCAGGGCACAGTCAATATAGCGGACGACGAGGAAATTCTGCGGCTGATGGCTGAAAGCGGCTGCCGCGGTTTCTCCATAGGGATTGAGTCTATCAGACCTGAAAGCCTTGCGGAGGTGAACAAGGTAAAGACCAATCAGGTGGATCAATACGAAACATGTATCCGCAACCTGTCTAAGGTTGGCGTTATTCCGCGCGGCTTTTTTATTTTTGGGTTCGACAGCGATGATGTGACAGTATTTCAAGAGGCGTTTAGTTTCATTGAGAGAAGCGGCTTAATAGACGTTGTTTCGAACATTCTTACGCCTTGCCCCGGTACCGGCCTTTATGACCGTCTTAAGCACCGGATGTTTAATTTTAATTATAAGTTTAATTATAAGGATGACAATTTCTGGTCGATTGTGTTTACCCCGAAAAAGATGTCCGCTGACGATCTTATGCTGGGTCATTGGTGGTTAGGCGCTAAAATTTTGGATCTAGACTTTATATGGGCGCAGCTAAAAAAGCATTGGAATTATGGACCATGGGAAAATATTCCACAGTTGACTCTGAGAGAGAGGATTGCTCTGGTAAAGGCCGCCGCCCGGCTTGGCAGGCATAGAATGTACAAGTCTCAAAAATTTGCGCTTCGCGCGGCCTTCTACCCAAAGACGTCAGACTTTAAACGGATTATCCGGCACATACGGGTATCTGAATTGACATCTATAATTCCGCCTGTAAAAAATCCGGCGCTGTGATTGATATATATCAGCGCAGCCAAAGACCGCGCAGCGCCATTCTTCTATAGCCCTGCTTCTATAATTGACGGCAGATCATAACGCCGCGCAGTATAAGCTCTGAAACGCCGAACCGGAAAGCCCGATCCGGCGTTTCGCCCTTAATTAACTACAATTCATACAGCGCGGTAAACTTCTCCGTCAGATATTCTATATAATAATCCGGGTTCAGCGCTTCACCCGAAAGGTTTTCTATCAGATCCGACGGCGTTGTCAGGGAACCGAATCTATGGATAGTCTCCGTCAGCCATTCCTGAATCCGTTTAAAATCACCTGTACGGACACAGCTTTCGAACGGTATGTCCCGGCGCATAACATGAAAGATCTGCGCGGCATAAGCGTTGCCAAGGGCATAAGACGGGAAATATCCGAACGATCCGTCAGACCAGTGGATATCCTGTAAAATGCCTTCAGAATCAGTGAGAGGCTCAATCCCTAAATATTCTTTCATCTTTGCGTTCCAGACGCCAGGCAGTTTATTCACGTCAAAATCGCCTGAAAACAACTGTTTCTCTATCTCATATCGCACCATGATATGAAGACAGTAGGTGAGTTCGTCCGCTTCTATACGGATTAATGAGGGTTTGGCTATATTGGCGGCCTCATATAGCTTGCGAGCGGACATGTCTTTAAAAGTATCGCCCAGTATCTCCATAAGCCCATAGTGGATATATGCCCAAAAGGCTTCGCTTCTGCCTATAATGTTTTCGTAAAACCGCGACTGCGATTCGTGCACGCCCATGGAAACGCCTGTATCCAGAATGGTGTCGGCTATTTCATCCATTTTGTTCTGTTCATATATCGCGTGCCCGCATTCGTGAAGAACTGAATAGAATGAAGACAAAAAGGCGTTTTCATGATAACGCGTAGTGATGCGCACATCATTTTTACCTAAGTTAGTGGTAAACGGATGAGCGCTTTCCAGAAGCATCCCCCGGTTTAAGTCAAAGCCGATTGTTTTCATCAGCAACCGGGCGATAGCCTGCTGCCGCTCTATGGGGACATGGCGATGGATAAATCCGGCGTTATTCTTTTGCCTGTCCAAAGCCGAGATCCTTTTGAGCAGAGGCACAATGGCCTCTTTCAGCTTTTTAAAGAACGCGTCAAGCGTCTCCACTGTCATACCGAGTTCGTAATCATCCAACAGCGTATTGTATGGATGGCCGTCATATCCCCTGTATTCCACGAATTTTTTCTGAAATCGGATAATCCGGTCTAACACTGGCGCGAACGCCGCGAAATCATTTTCCGCCCGGGCTTTCTCCCAAATGGATTGGGCTTTGGGTAAAAGCTCGGAATATTCCCGCATTTCCTCCACGGGGATTTTTTTATACGTGTAATAATCCCGCCGGCATATCCGAAGCATAGCTTTAGTACTCTCATCCAATGATTCCCCGCAGGGATCCAACGCGTCCAGAAATCCCTTCATTTCATCCGAAACGCGCATGGAAAATTCCTCGGCTGATAATATGCCCACATATTTGGCGCGCGAGGCGGTTCCGCCTTTGGGCGCCCCTACCGCCATATCCCAGGAGAACAGATACAAAGCCTGTCGGATTGCGTTGACGCGTTCGACATAAGCTTTGAAATCTAAAACGGTTTGTGATATATTCAATCTATGACCTCCTCATATATTTTCACGACGCGAATTTTTATATATATTACTACTGTATAACGGTAAAGGAGATGACGTAATGAGATTATTATACACGATTCTGTGTATGCTGATCATACTGCCGCGCTGCACTAAAGACGCCCCCGCGTGGACAAACGCGGCAGCCGGGCTGGTAGCCCACGCCGGCGGTAATGTTGACGGCGTCCAGGGCACAAACGCCATAGAGGCCGTAGAATACAACTACAATATGGGGCATCGCGTGTTCGAATTAGATTTCAACCTGACATCCGACGACGTGTTGGCCGGCATACACGATTGGGGAGAAAAAAATATCGCGCCCGCCTGGGCGGAATTTTCTGCCAAAAAGATCTTGGACAGATACACGCCCACATCCTATGAACAATTTATCCGTTTTCTTTCAACGCATAAAGACGCTTATATAGTAACCGATACTAAATCGTATGATTTAACAGACGCGCAAATCGCCAAACAGTTTCAGATAATGTACGATACAACGGAAAAAGTGGATCCGTCCATACGTGAACGTATAATAATTCAAGTGTATAACCAGAACATGTATCATTTAATTAATAAAATATATAAATATCCCAATATCCTGTATACTCTTTACGCTACGCCGGACACCGAGGATCAAGCGGCGAAATTTATTGAATCCGAACATATACCCGTTGTGGTTATGCCTCCGGAACGCGCCAATCAACCATTTTTGGACAGACTGACGGGTTTAGGCGCAAGGATTTACTTGCATACGTTAAATGACTATAACGAAGTTGAATCATGGAGGTCAAAGGGCGTTTGGGGTGTGTACACAGATTCGCTTCTGCCCAAAGATTTCGCGCGGTAAATTACTCGGTTTCGTTTTCCCAATTATGGTACACATCTATCACGTCGTCTTCTTCATCCAGCGCATCCAGCAACTTGCGCATCTTTTTCTGATCGTCAGCGTTATTCAGGCTGGTATATGTCTGCGGCATCAGAGTGACGTCGGCGGACAGTATTTCGATGGTCGGGCGAGCGTTTTCGACGATCTCTCTTACCGCCTCGAAGTTATCCGGAGGGGTCAATATCTCATATGTTTCCTCTCCAACGGAAAAATCCTCCGCGCCCGCTTCCAGCGCCAGCATCATCAGTTCGTCCTCATCAATTTTACCATTTTTTTCGAAAACAATAAGTCCTTTCTCATCAAACATGAACGACACGCAGCCTGTCGCGCCCATATTGCCGCCAACCTTGGTAAACGCGCCGCGTACATTCGCGGCCGCGCGGTTGCGGTTATCCGTCAGCGCCCTTACAATAACCGCGACGCCGCCGGGGCCGTAGCCCTCATATGTTATATTCTCATAACTGACGGCGTTAAGATCCCCGGCGGCCTTCTTTATACTGCGGTCTATCGTATCGTTGGGCATATTGCCGGCCCTGGCTTTGGCGATAATATCACGCAGCCTGCCGTTAGCGGCCGGATCCGCCCCGCCTGATTTTACGGCTACGGCAATCTCCCTGCCCAGTCGTGTAAATATTTTGCCTTTCGCGGAGTCGTTTCTTTCTTTTCTATGCTTAATATTAGAAAACTTTGAATGACCGGACATTTTATCACCTCTGATATAGTATATCTATTGGGTAGTATATCTATTTGACAGTATATCCATTTGCCGCCGATCACAAAATATTCATTTCAAAGTTCTTACCTCAGGCGACTTCAGCACGCCCTGCGGCCAGAATTGGTATTCATATGACCAGTTCGGCCCCTCTGTCAGCCATGAATTACTGCCCCACCAATAGCCTTTTGTTCTGGTTACGCAGTGCAGCTGCCCGAACGTGTTTATACGGTTTCCGAAAAAAACGAGATCTATGTCGCGCCTTCCGTCTTCCAGCCCGTCCACCCCGAGTTTATAGGGAGAATACACAATAGCCCCCCTGTCCTTGCCGTCAACCAGAACGCGCAGCGTCTGACCCATGTACTGCGTGGCTTCAACCTCAATATATCCGCCTTTGCTCTCCGCTTTCAGATGATATGTGATATTGCCGCCGTAGAAAGGCAATCCCTGGCGGGTTATATCTCCAAAGGCCAGCCGTTTTACAGCTGGGGTTAACGTACACAGCGTTCCCCTGACCTCAACGCCGAAATCACCCAACAGATAACAGGCTTCGAGATTTGTCTTTTTCCCGAAGGGTATTTCGATAATAAGAATATTCTCACCGGAGCGTATTCTCGGCAACCCGACTGTTTGAACGCTTTTGTCTGCATACCATCCGTCCGGTATTGAAGCTTTTTCACCGTTTAAGGTTACAACGGCTTTATCGGCGTCCTCAAGCGCAAGCCGCGTCCCATCGGCGTCCGTTTCACTATGAATAATATACTTAAGCCGTACCGTGTGCGGCGTTGTTTCGTCGGTTTCAACCCACGGCTGAGCCACAACCTTGCCGCGTATCCGCCATCCCACAACCTTGCGTAAGGCTGTGTCCAGCCGAAGTATTTCCTCACAGCCGCTCCAGTCTCCACCATTCAGTGAATATTCAGCCATATCCAGCAGCAGAACATTGGGTTCGTGAAGCGTTACCGGAACCGGAGACGTAAAACGCGCCGGGCACGTTAGATTAACCGCGTTTTGCGCCCTCACGGGCAAAGCGGCGGCGGCGTTCTTTTCGAGCCTGACAAGCAGGCTGTCGTGTTCGTACATTGTAAAGTTGAATACCGTCCAGCCGTTTTCATTACGATACTCAAGCGGACTTATGCCGCCCGTCATTGTGTCGTACAGCGTTACGCCCCAGGATCCGCGCAAGCGTATGCGCAGTTTGTCCGGTTCGGGCGCGTCGGGGTTGACGCAGGCGTCCGCATGGGCGATAAACAGCCAGCGAGCGTCGTCTTCCCAGCGCATTTGATAGAGATAATGATCGGGTCTGACGCCGCGGCTGTCACGTATCTCCAATTCACGGAGATTTTCAAGGGCGTTCAACACGGCAATCCTTTCAAACGGCAGTTGTTCGCTACGAGCATACAGTTTTTGCGGGCGCTCATTTACAACCGCGTCCGACAGGTTCGGCGCGGCGCCCAGGAATATAAGCCGACCGCCGCGTTCCTTGAATTTTTCCAGCCGTTTGAGCGTGGCTGCCCGTATCGTTTCGAGCGCCGGAACGATAACGACATCATATCGCATTTGGCCCACAGGCAATAACCCGGACGTTATTTCATCAAAATCGCACTGATCCGGCAGAGTGGATTCGCATATGTAATCGAAATCAATCAAGCCGCGCAGCAGCCAATCGCATAAATTTTCAAAGCGTTCGTCCATCGCCGCGCGTATGGCCTCAGTGTTCTCCCTCGCGCCCCAATGCAGCCAGTAACTCTCTATGGGGTGTATAACGCCCAGCCTTGTCGCCGCTTTACCGCGCGTCATAGCGGTATTTATCCTGGCAAAATGGTCTTCCACAATCGGATATTCTTTATGCCATGGGGCCTGGTAATTAAACGTACCGGGATAGTCGCGCTTAGCTTCCCCGTTCATGGATACCCAGGACAAGTGCGGCACGCGAACGCTGACGCCCAAAGCGGCCTGCCAGTCGCCTTGAAGTTTATGACCGCGAAAGTCGAAGTCCCAATTTGTAACGCCGTACAGTTCGCTTAAAACGCCTTCCCTGCCGTACTGTCTGGCGGCGGACTGGGCCTGCTTGGCTGTGGTAAATTCACGCCGGTCGCACAGTATGTCAATACCCGGCAATTGGAATGAACGATATGATCGCATGGCCTCGCCCAGAGCCTGGGTCTGGCTTTCAAGCGTCGGCTCCTCCATCATATGCCCCGTAAGCATGAGTCCATGCCCGGCGCACCACTCCCCTATCTGATCAGCGAAGGCCTTTGTAAACCGTTCGCAGACATGATCGTGATAATGGCGGCGAATGACAGAAGCCGCGCCGCCCGGCAAATCCCATAAGAGTTCCGGTAAATGCTCAAGCAGACGTTCATTGCCATACGCGTCCGCGTAGGTTTCCGGCAAATCCGATGTCCATGGCAGCGTTACGTCCGTATCCTCATGGGCGAAATCCAATGCGCCTTTGCGTGAGAACTGCGGTTCATCAGTGAACACGGCGGGTACAACACCGCCGAAGTCTTTTGAAATACACGCGTTATAGCGTTCATGCGTTACTTCTATGAACCGGCGTATGGCTTTATCGTTCAGTGTATCAACATAGGTTTGGTTGTTATACCAGGGATCTTCCGCGGCGATCTCTTCATAAATATACAGCTTAAAACCTTTCGCCGCGTCGCTTTCGCCGACTCGCCCATAGTGTTTAAGACAGCCCGCGTCGTCAAGTTCCACATCAAAACACGAAAGCGGGGTTCCGTCGGTTAATGGCCGCCTGGTTAAAAGCAGATGTCTGGCGCGGTATCGCATATCTTTGGTTACTATGCCGCCGGCGGCGCCGGACGGCCAGCGATCCTCGTCATAAAGCCACGCCAGCATTTCTTCCGCGCGCGCTTTATCCACACAGGTCTTTATAATATCCATATACTCGTCACTCAGATAAGGCGTAGCCATACCTGTGCGGACATGCATGTGAAACCCGCCAAAACCCATTTTCTTAAAGACATCAATCTGCAGGCGCAGCTCTTTAGCGTCCAGTTTATTGTTCCAGGCCCAGAAAGGCGCAGCGCGGTATTCGCTGGATGGGTTTTTAAACAATTCGGCGCTTAGTTCTGACTTATTTTTTAGATATAGCATATCATACCCTCACATTCAATTTTTCATATTCAGCCACCCGATCGTACAGGCCTTGATCCGTCTGGACCTTTTGTTCGGCGCAGAATCGGTTCCATACATCGCCTATGGGGAGTAATTTGAATTCTTCCTCTAACATAAGCAGTTCCGTGAACCTGCGTTCGTCCTGCATACGTCTCAGCCTGTCATGCGGAGTGAGCAGCGCGTTTAAAAGCGCTTTCTGAAGGCTGCGGACGCCAATTGCCCACGCGGCGATCCGGTTAACGCTGGCGTCAAAAAAGTCTGTCGCTAATATTACCCTGTCCGTTCCTGCTTGTATAATCTCGCGCGCTATCTCTTTTATTTCATCGTTTAGCAGGATCACATGGTCACTGTCCCACCGGACTGAACGCGTCACATGCAGAGCCACTTTATCGGAAAACAGCAGCATGGAGGGGATTTTATCGGCCACGGATTCTGTCGGGTGATAATGCCCATTATCCAGCAGACAGAGAATATTGTTTTTGGCGGCGTAGTTCATGTAGAATTCATGTGAACCCACGGTATAACTTTCCATACCTATGCCAAACACCTTGGATTCCACAGCGATTAACACCTTTGTCTTGTCATATGAGATGGACAGGATTTGATCCAGTGAATCTTTCAGCCGGGCGCGCGGACCCGTCCTATCCGCCGGGATCTCCTTAAACCCGTCGGGGATCCATATATCCAGCAGGCTTGGTGTTCCCAGTTCCGCGGCGAAATATTCCGCTATTTTTATACACGCCCGGCAGTGTTTTATCCAAAAGGCGCGTATATCCGAATCTTCGCTGGATAACGTCGCATGCTGTGATTTGGGATGTGAAAAGAACGTTGGGTTGAAATCAAGACCTAATCCGCGTTGCCTGGCGAATTCCACCCAGAGTTTAAAATGACGCGGCGCCAACTCGTCTCTATCCGCGGGGTGTCCCTGGAATATCGCGTAACTGGCGTGCAGATTAAGCCTGTGACGTCCGGGTATCAGGCCTAAAGCCATATCGATATCCGCCATCAGTTCCTCAGGCGTCCTTGCTCTGCCCGGGTAATTGCCTGTAACCTGAATGCCGCCGGTTAAATGCGAATCTCCCTCGAACCCTGTTACATCGTCGCCTTGCCAGCAATGTATGGATATGGGTATCGCGGCAAGTTCCCGCATGGCGGCTTCCGTATCAACGCCTATGGAAACGTAGGCGTCTTTCGCTGAAATGTAGCGTTCGTTCATGCCAATCCTCCGATTAATAATTAATACCGCTGTAATTACATTTTAATCTTCCGGTGTTATTCTGTCTATAAGGAATGTCAAACGCGCGGTTGATTTCTCAAGCTTTTTGGGTTATTATAATATTGACGCGGGCAAGCGCGTACGAATGTTGAAGGGAAGGCGGCGGCCTCACGTTTTGGCCGTCTGTGTTTATGAAAGAAAAAATCCTATTAATCGACGGTAACAGCATTTTGAACCGAGCTTTTTATGCCCTGCCTGTTTTGACCAATAGCGGCGGTGAGTTTACAAACGCTGTTTATGGATTCCTTAATATATTTTTTAGATTTATAGACGAAGAGCGGCCGCAATACGCGGCGGTCGCATTCGATCTGCACGCCCCCACATTCAGGCACAAAGCGTATGCCGAATATAAGGGTACGCGCAGGCCCATGCCTGTGGAACTTAGGCCGCAGGTTGATCTGATAAAGAACTTGCTGGCTTTAATGCAAATTAAGACATTCGCTCTGGAAGGCTGGGAGGCTGACGATATTTTAGGAGCGTTGGCCGTTCAGTCGGATCAAATGGGGCTTTTGCCCGTTATAATAACCGGTGACAGAGACCTGCTCCAGATCGCCACAGACAATATTAAAGTGCGCATCCCTAAAACAAAGCGGGGAAAAACCGAGGTAGAGGATTACCTGGCCGCCGACGTATTAGAAAAGATCGGCGTTACGCCTTTGGAATATATCGACGTAAAGGCGCTTATGGGCGACGCGTCAGACAATATCCCCGGAGCGCCGGGTATTGGCGAAAAAACCGCGATAAAATTGATTCAGACATATAAAACATTGGAAAACTGCCTGGCGCGCGCCGATGAAGTCAAACCGGCCCGCGTTTCCGCGAGTTTAAACCAAAATAAAGATTTAATCCTGCTGTCAAAACAATTGGCCATGATTGCCAAAGACGCCCCCGTTAAACTGAGCCTTGATGAGGCCCGGTTAGACGGCGTCTGGAGTGAAGCCGCAATGGCTGAGATCCAGCGGCTGGAATGCAAAAGCATTCTGCCCCGCTTTTCCGGCCTATTAAAAGAAACAACCCTGTCAGAATACCGCGGCCCGATACGGTCGGAGGCTGAGGCCGCGCCTTTATTTTTCGAACTGGAAGGCGCGAGCGAGCCATCCGCTTTCATACTGCTTTTCGATGAAAGCGGGTTATTTGGGATCAGTTTCGCCATAAATAAGCCTGACGGCGTTTCATCCATATTTATTCAAACCTCCGATTCGTTAAGCGCAGGCCGGCTGCTTGAACTCTGCGGCGGTTATTTCGCCTCGAACGCCGGCAAGCTGACCCACGACGTTAAAAGCGCCCTGTCATTCCTGCGCGGGTATGGGCGTCCGTTAAACCGCGTCATATTCGACACTATGCTGGCCGGCTATATTCTCAACGCGACCAAATCCGCATATGATATAAGCGACATTGCGGTTGAGTTCATAAATGACGGCGGGCGTGTATTGTCTCCAGACATGTTCTGGGGCAAAGGCAGGATCAAGCGCGACATACGCCTGATACCGGGTGAGGAGTTAACGTCGTTTGCCTGTTCGCGCGCCGTGACTGTTCTAAAATCTTATCCTGTTATGCGTGACAGGTTGATTGAAAACGGTCAGCTTAAATTATATGAAGATATTGAACTGCCGCTGGCTGAAACGCTTTCGGATATGGAATCGGCAGGCGTCAGGGTTAACCGTGAGGAGCTGATTCAATATGGCCGCGAATTACAGAAACGTCTTGACAGCTTAATACAGGAGATTTACAGTCTTGCCGGCGAAAATTTCAACATAAACTCACCAGCTCAGATGAGTGTGATACTGTTCGAGAAACTTCAGCTTAAAAGCGGAAAAAAAACCAAGCAGGGCTATTCCACCGCCGCCGAGTCGTTGGAAAAGCTGAAGGATGATCACCCGATTGTCAGCAAGATACTTGAATACAGAACATACGCCAAATTAAAATCAACTTACGTCGACGGTCTGCTTAACGCTATGGACTCAAAGACTTCAAGGATATATTCCACGTTTAATCAGACAATAACGGCAACCGGGCGTATCAGCAGTACGGAACCTAACCTTCAGAACATACCCGTACGCATAGAACTGGGGCGCAGGCTGCGAAAGGCCTTTGTACCGGAAGACGGCTTTATTTTTTTGGACGGCGACTATTCGCAGATCGAACTGCGTGTATTGGCGCATTTGGCGGGCGACGAGGTTTTAATAAACGCGTTTAAAGAAGGTCAGGACATCCATCGGCTGACTGCGTCACAGGTTTTTAACGTACCGTTTGATCAAGTCGCGCAAGAACAGCGCGGTGCGGCGAAAGCCGTTAATTTCGGCATCGTATACGGCATTAGTGCGTTCAGCCTGGGTGAGGATTTAGGTATTTCAAAAAAAGAAGCCGAAGCCTATATAAATGGTTATTTTGAAAAATACCCCAAAGTTAAAGAGTATCTGGATAACTCTGTCGCAAGCGCCGAGCGCGACGGTTATGCTGTTACCGTCTTCGGCCGCAGGCGCCGTATACCGGAACTGAACGCGTCCAACTTCAACGACCGTTCATTCGGCGAACGCGTCGCGATGAACATGCCGGTACAAGGCACTGCCGCCGATATTATTAAAATTGCTATGATACGTGTGTCTAAACGCCTTAAATCCGAAAACAGGGCCTCGCGGTTAATCCTTCAGGTACACGACGAATTGCTGCTGGAGGTAAAACTAGACGAATTGGAGTCCGTATCGGCATTGCTGAAAGACGAAATGGAAAGTGCCATACATTTATCCGTACCAATGCAGACGGATCTCCATACGGGTGAAACATGGTATGACGCGAAATAAGCCGATCATTGGGGTAACCGGCAACTCCGGTTCCGGTAAGGGTACGGTATGCGGATTTCTGCGGCGCATGGGCGGTTTTTGCTTGGACGCGGATCTTTTGGCGCATGAGGTTGTGGAACGCGGCCAGCCGGCGTATATTGAAATATCGAATATGTTTGGAGAATCCGTACTGGCGCCGGACGGGAGCATAGACCGCGTTGAACTGGGTCGAGTTGTATTCCGTGACACTGTTAAGCGCAAAGCCCTTGAACGCATAGTCCACGCGCGGGTCAAATCTCAGTTCGAGCGCCTGAGCGCCGAGGCTCAAAACGATTACCCCTTCATTGTTTGGGACGCGCCGCTGCTGGTTGAAGCCGGCATGCATAAGCGGTGCGTTCTCGTGCTATTGGTAACCGCCCCGTTTGAGGCGAAACTGTCACGTATAATGAGCCGTGACGGCATAACGGAAGAGCGGGCGAGACTGCGCCTTTCCAGCCAGCCGCCGGAAATATGGCTATATAAAAAATTAATTGCTGATATTGGTGAAATTAATGTCAAAATTATTGAGAATACCGGCGGCGCGGGAGACTTGGAAAATAAAACGCGCGCAGCGGCGGCCGTCGTCAGGTGACGTGTTTATTGCGACTGAGTACAGCGGTTTAAAGGCGTGGTTATCGCGTATTATTGCGATCATCGCGCTGGCCGTTCTGTTTCTAGGCGTTGTCAGTTTTAGGTATCCGCTTAAATATCTCGACATAATAGAGAAAAACACAGATATATATAGAATCGATCCGGCGCTGATCTGCGCGGTTATTCACGCGGAAAGCAAGTTTGCGGAACGCGCTGTATCACACAAGGGCGCCAGCGGGCTGATGCAAATAACCGAGGGTACGGCAGACTGGATAGCCGGCCAGATGGACTTGCGTGACTACAGCTTTAACAGGATCTTTGAGCCTTCGCTTAACATATCCATCGGATGCCGGTATTTGGCGTGGCTGATGGCTCGATATGAGAACGTGGATTCCGCGGTGGCCGCGTATAACGCCGGCAGCGGGAATGTGGACAAATGGCTGAAAAATTCGATGTATTCCGCTGATGGCAAAACCCTGCGTAATATTCCCTTTAAAGAAACGCGTGATTATGTAAAGAGAGTGCGAATAAATAAACAAATATACGATTTTATACTTCAAGCTATGAAGTTTGTTAAAATGATTAATTAAGTTAAAATGATTAATTAAATGGTGACAATGTATGCGACGTCTCTTATTAACTGCGGCCGCCCTCGGCATGCTGACCGGCTGCTTCAATTTAAATAACCGGGACAATTCCACGCCGCCGCCTTCAGCCGGCGTGGCGCTGTCGTCCACACCCACGCCGATAGCCCCTGTTAACGGCGGTACGCTGAAAATACCCATACGACCGCCCAAAACCCTTAATCCGCTGTTAAATGAAGACGCATCGGTGGACGCCGTTTTAAAACTGCTGTTTGAGCCTCTGATGACGCAAGACAGCGCCTTCAAGCCGGTGCCCAACCTGGCCAGCTTCAATTTTGCATCTGATGGCATGAGCGTCATAATAACGCTCCGCGACGGGCTTAAGTGGAGCGACGGGGTTACGATTACATCGGATGATGTTGTATTTTCACTGAATACGCTGCGAGACGCCCCGGATACCGTTGTCTATAAAAGCTGTATCCGCAATATCTCCGCCGCGTATACCATTCTTGACGAAAAAAAGATAAAGCTTCAGTTTTTACAGCCTTACAGCGGCATGGCGTATGCGTTTTGCTTCCCTATAATCCCAAAACACTATTACGAGAATCAGACGGAGCCTTCCGATGATATTAATATGAAGCCTATTGGAAACGGCCTGTTTGTGTTTGACTTCTACACCAGCATGAAACAGATGAAACTGAATTCCAACCCCGATACATACAGAAAAAGGCCGTATTTCGCGTCTGTAGAAGCGATGGTGGCGCCTGATCAGCAGTCTGAGCTCAACGCGTTCGAGCAGCGCATGATAGACGTGGTGTCCGCCGAACTGGCGCAGTGGGGGCGTTACCGCAATAATACGGATACCAATATAAACGAATACTCAACGATGTACTACGATTTTATAGGATTTAATTTTAATAACGAAATGCTGGCAAAATTTGAGGCGCGTGAGGCCATTGCGCACGCTGTCAACATCCCGGATATGATCAACGATATATATCTGGGGCACGCCTCGCAGGCTTATACGCCGATAAACAGGGATTCCTGGCTGTTTGAACCGGATGTGAGTCAATACGCCTTTGATTTGATCCTGGCGGAGAATCTGCTTAAAAACGCGGGGTACAGCGGGGCGTCGCTGCGGATCCTTGTAAACGCTGAAAATGACGAACGTGTAAAAATAGCGGGCATACTGAAAGACAATCTCGGTAAAATAGGTGTCGGCGCGACGCTGGAATCACTTGTGTATGACGAATACGTCAGGAGACTTAACGAAAAGGATTTCGACGTGTTTATTGGAGGGTTTAACCTTTCGGCCGCCCCGGATTTAGGTTTCGCGTTTGGTTCCGCTAACGGGGAAGAGAACATATTTTCATATAAAAACGAAGCGATGAACGCTTTGCTGGCCTCCGCGTTTACAGCTGCAGGCGGCGCTGCTTATCAAAAGGCCGTCAGCGATTTGCAGAAGTACATTGCGAAAGAACTGCCCTGCGTCAGCTTGGTATTCCGCAAATCGGCCATGCTTTCAGACAGGAAGGTACTGGGGGACAAACATCCGATTATATTTAATATATATTCGGATATTAATCAATGGTTTTTTAACAGATAGCGATAAAAAAGATTATCGAACAGGCGGATGCCTCACGCCTGTTCGATTTGGCTGCAATAATAAAAGGCGGCCTAAAACAAATTGATTATCCCGGGGATCAGCCCTATGATAAATCCGAGAACACCGCCGACAACGGTTATGGCGTTCAACTCCCTTTGAACTACCGATAGAATTATATCCTCAGCCTCGTCCAGCCCGAACGAGTTCATCTTATCCTCAACCATGCCTTGGATGTCCATATTCCGCGCTGCAAATCCGGCGGCCTTATATACGCCTTTATTGATCCATTTTATAACGAAGGCTTTCAGGCTGTTCAGATTTTCCTCTCCTAACCGTTCAAACATCTCGGCTAAAGTCATATCCATAATCCCGTTCTTCAGCAAAAGCTGTTTCAGAAAACTTTCCGCCTCGGCGGCGTCACGCTCCAGTAGGCCCTCCAAATATTCACGAAGTTTTTGAATCAACTGCGAATGATTGGCCGGGTTTGAAATAAAGACAGAAAATTCCAGCTTTAAACTTTTGGCAATCTTTTCCGGGTCTAAAAAAAAACCGAGTAACCGGCCTAAATTCTCGTTTATTACCCTTTCGATCAGCTTGCTTAGCTCCTCGTTCATATACGCGCTGTCAGATGACGCTTGAACCAGAATCTGCGCCACGTCAGGAAGCTTGCCATGGAGATATTCCAACGCCTTTGAAAGGGTTTCATCAGGCAGCAGTGCCCCTAATTTACCACCCGGCTTGATAACGGCGCCTAGAACATTATCGGGATCAGGTATAAATCGGGTTATCACGCCGCGTATAGTCGTATTGTCGGCCTTCAGTGAGGAAACGGCTTCGTCCAGCAGTCGGTTTACAGAGTTCCGCGTTTTTTCCGAAGCCATTTCCTTTATTAATACATCTTGAGTCAACAGCTTGCCGCCGACGGTTTCCGCTACTTTCTTAGTCAGGCGATTACGTTCTTTGGGAATCAGGCCAGGCGTAAACGGAAGCCTGATTCCGAACAATCGCTTTTCCTCATGCGGGCGAAACAACATTTTTATAGCCAGCCAATTGGTAATATAGCCTATTACCGCGCCGATCGCGGGCGCGGCGACAAAGCTCTGATAATCAAACATTCAGCTTTTTTCCTCATTGAGCATATAAGACAGCGTCATCAGGCTGTCTGTTAAATGTACACTTTGCACTTTAACGCCGCCCATGTTTTTTAAATCCAGGTGAGAAAAAGTCCATATTCCTTCCACACCGGATTCTATCACAATGTCCAGCACATCCCGAACGCTTTCCCCCGGCAGACAGAACACGGCGATATCAGGCTTTTTTTCATTTAGGAATGCTTTCAACCCATTAATATGCATGATTGTCAGCCCGGAAATTTCTCTGCCAATCAGTTCGGGAGCGATATCAAACATTCCGATGAACTCAAACCCGCGCTTGGCGAAACGACTGTAACTTACCAAAGCCTGTCCTAAATTGCCGGCGCCGATAATAACCAGCTTGTAAACGCGGGTAAGCCCCAGTATCTTCGCGAGCTCATCCTTAAGCATTTCTACATTATAGCCATATCCCTGCTGCCCAAAACACCCGAAATTATTTAAATCCTGTCGTATCTGAGAGGCGGTGATATCCATAAGCCGACTGAGATCCTTAGATGAAACACGCGTAACGCCCTTGTCTGACAATTCGCCCAGGTAACGGAAATATCGCGGCAGACGTTTAACTACGGACATTGATATCATTCTATCCAAATGGACCACAGCTCCTTTTCTGATTACTCTTCACAACTTTGGAATCAGCGTATAATAGTCTGTAATATTGCCGTTATTCAGGCACACGTCTATAATCCGGCGTCCCAGGGGCAGCAGTTCCGGGGTTAAAAATTTTTGGGCCTCCTGCTTAAAGAACGCGGTCAGGATCTCCGCGCCGGCGTCATATCCATCAATCCCAACCTCAGGCTGCTGCTCTACCTGAAGGAATGCCTTGGGGATCTGCGTACCGTCGATTCTCATGGATTCCAGCGCGTAACCTAACAACGGGCATCGCGATTCAGTCAGCGCTTCCGGCTTAAACCTGACGCCGCCGCGCCTGGCGATAAACTCGCGCGCGGCCCACTGCCCGGCGAAACCGACGTAATAGGCGCCTATATGTTGATTGGGGATGAGCAGATAGCGTGTAGACAGCGTATGCATAATCTGTTCCAGAAGAAGATTGGCCTGATCGACCATTTTGCCGGTGGCAAACGGCCAGTATGAACCCACGCCTTCGCTCTGCATACCCTCAATGTCCATTATACTGGGATTCGCGTGGCCCCGTGG
>JAITDJ010000050.1 GCA_031282635.1 Clostridiales bacterium | reverse complement strand
CTGTCCGGATCGATAAAGTTCCTGAAATCGCCCATGATCGCGCGCGGCACGGGTATGTCGATCATCGTCTTAAGACCGGGCGCCGCGTTTATCACATGAGGAATACAGTTGACGCACATGGCGATCGTGCCCAAACCGCCGCTGATTTCCGGCTTAATACTCATGCTGACGGGCGGATCGCCGTCAAGAACAATATAATCTCCTGTTTCGACGCCTTCGTCTCCGGGTTCAATCTGCTGGGGATGTTCCATATTAATTATCAGTTTGCCGCCGCGCAGACCCTGACCGCGCATATCGACCCCCGCCACGCTGCCGGCGGACGCGGCGCCGTACGGCGATTTTCTGTCAACCGCGGTTACTATCGGCGTGAGACGCTGTTCAAACCGATCGACGCCAAGCCCTGTGGCGTCCGAGATCATGCGAACGGACTCGGCAAAGCCTACATGCCCGGTTACGGAACCGTTCTGAACCCTCCGCTCGAATTCCTCAACAGACAATCCTACGCCCTGTTCGCTCATCACAGCCTCACCGAACGGAGACAGACTGTTAACACGCCTGCATGTCACCTTATTAACGTCAGTCATACACCCTGAAAGACAAACGGCCAGCAGATCCATTACAAGACCGGGATTGATTCCCGTTCCAAGCACAGACACGCTGTATTGCCGGGCAATACGATCAATTTCGTCCGCCAACTCGGGATACTGAGCTTTAGGGTAGGACATTTCCTCTGCAATGGTTATTACATTAATTCCATACGTTAAAACTTTAACCACTTTATCAAATATATTTTTCACAAAAGAGTCTGTCGCGATCACGCAGATATCGCAATTTTTTTCGGCAAGCACATCCTCGATACGTTCGGAAACGCAAAGCTTTGGACGCCCCATCCGGCCGACGCCCAGCGTCTCGTAAACGTCGGCGCCTTTTTTATCGGCTCTGCTGTCGCAAACCCCCGCCAGCTCAATACCATTTTTGTTTAAGATTATTTTCGCGATCCCGGAACCCATCGCGCCGAAACCCCAGATTGCCGCCTTAACCTTATTCATCATATGGCGCCCGCAATAAATTTTTTATCATTTAACCATTTCCCTCTCAAATTTATTGACAGAAATTATTATAATGTATATTGTTAGTATAGAGTCAATAATAAATTATGAAAAATATAACAATTTAATTCCAACAATTCAATTCCAACAATTTAATTCCTTTAATCAAGAGCCTCCGTCCGTGAAAGGAGGAAACAGTGGAAAAATTATATTCCATAGGAGAAACCGCGTCTCTGTTTAATATCACTGTACAGACCCTGCGTTTTTACGAAAAAATAGGCCTGCTTGTTCCGGCTCGCGTTAACTCGGATACAGGCTACCGTTATTACTCTCAAGAGCAATTTCACTATATTGATCGTATACATTATCTGAAGGGGCTGGGATTGTCACTGAAAGATGTGAAAAATATTATTACTGCGGGCCAGGTGGATCGTCTGCAATATTTTTTACGAAAAAATCTGGCTGAGCGTCAAAGGGAATTTAGGGAACTGCAGGAGATAATTTCCGACCTGAAATGGTATATTGAATATTTTACATATATGGATAACGCCAAGGCGGACAAGGCGCCCCGCATTGCCTTCCTTGAGGAGCGTTTCACTCTGTGCGCCCCATGCGTTTCGAACGAACCCTTTGGAGATATTGAACTGCGCCTGACAAAGCTGAGAAGCCGCGACGAGTTCAAATCGTTAGGATACCGCCGCCATTACGGGTTCATAATAGACTTTGACGATATGGTAAATAAACGATTTGCCCCCATAGCGGCATATATTTTCCTCAAATTCAAGCCTGATTTCGCTTCTTCGTACATAACCATCCTGCCGGCCGGGGAATATCTGTGCTTTACCGCGCAGTTACGCCTTAACGAGTGGAATTCAAACGTTGTGAAAAGCTTTTTCGACGAGCGCAGGTATAAGCCTGTATTTGCGATCGCAAACGAATATGAAGACAATCTGGCCGAATATACAGCTACCCCTTACGAGGTGCAGGTATACTTGCAACCCAATAACGAGCTATAATATATTCACGTAACAAATATCTTCCACGACACGATTGTCTTTTATATACGCTCTGGGAACCCGTCTGCCGACCCCGCAGAGTATTTCATAGGAAATAGTGCCGGCGGTTTCGGCGATATCGTCCGCGGTAATACTCTCGCCGCCATCGGCGCCGATAATAACCGCCGTGTCACCCACTTTCACATTTTGTATATCCGTGACGTCCAGCATACACATATCCATACATATACGCCCTACCTGCCGCGCTTTCCGGCCGTGAACCAGCATATGCGTTTTTCCGGACAACGCGCGAAACAAGCCGTCTGCGTATCCGACGGCGGCCGTGGCTATGACGGACGAACCCTCCGAGCGCCAAACGCGGCCGTAGCTCACGCTTTCGCCGGGAGGAAGCGTTTTGATCTGTACAATGTTCGTGTAAAGAGAAAGTGCCGGTTTTAATACCGCCCGGGCCGAGTCGCATGGATTGTACCCGTACAGCATTATGCCCGGACGCGCCATATCCATTAACGGAGCGGGGCTTGATATTATGCCGGCGCTGTTCGCGAAGTGGCGAAGAGACGGCTTAAATCCACGAGACGCCAGTTCGGCTGTTATATTGTTAAACCGGGCGATTTGCTCTGCGGTAAACTGACGTTCCGCCTCCGTGTCCGCGGCCGCCAAGTGAGTAAACGCCCCTTCTATTGAAAAACACAGCATTTTCGCTATTCGCAGCGTATGCTCAACGGCGTCGCCCGATAAAAGGCCCATCCGGCTCATTCCAGAATCGTATTTTATATGAGCGCCGATCCTCTGAGCGCCCAACTTTTTCGCGTACGCTTCGGCGGCTTCGAGCCCGTTTATTGTCACTTGTATATTATTAAGCGCCAATAATCGCACGGATTCCGGATCCACCGCGCCTAAAATTAAAATCATCTGGTTAAAACCATACCTTCGTAATTGTAACGCTTCCTCCGCAGTCGCAACCGCAAAGCGATCCGCTCCGGCGCCGGACAAAGCCTTTGCGATTTGAGGCGCGCCATGACCGTACGCGTCCGCTTTTATTACGCATAACATTTCGCTGTCTCGCGCGAGTTTTCGCGCCTGCGCGTAATTAAAAATTATATTGTCCAAATTTATCTCGGCCCAGACGCGCCGTCCTCTAACAATGCCGTCTTTCATAAAAATAGGCGCGGAAACCCCCGCCCTTTGCGGGCGGAGAGGAACGCGCCTCCCCCCTCTTTCAGCGCTTTTTATTCTAAATTAAGCCCTTTATGACGTTATATCTATGACGTTATAATAGTAAGAATCTCGGCGGCCGTCGAGTCTTTGGGTATATCGTATTCCCCATAGCGCAGCGTCTCCGCCATGCCGTTTTCCATGATATACCGGTTGAAATACCACGCGTCCTGAACGACGCCCACGTCCTCCAGCAGAGCGGATACGTCGACCGATGTGGCGCCCATCGGGATAGAAACATGTATTGAATCGCCTTGATCCTCCGCCGACGGCGCGGCGGTCGGCGTCGGTATAGGCGCGGCGGCCGGCGTTGGGGTAGGCGTAGGAACAGGCGTATCTGTAGGCGCCGGGGCCGGCGCGTCCGTAACGGACGGCTCGGAAGGCTGCTCGACAATTATCGTCGGGAATATCATGCCCAGTTCAGAAGCAGCGTCCACAATCTCCTGATCGGTCATTTCAGCCGCGCCGGGGCTGAGGATCACGTTTTCCGCAATCACTGAAATATCCTGCTGAATGCCCCTCCCGCCCGCCTCGGCTATTAATTCGTCCGCTCTGGCGACGAGTTCCTGATTGGACATTTGGGCGATCCGCTCTCCATCCCCGGTACCTCTGTCAAGTAAATAGGTAAAAAACAAAAATGCCGACACTATAATCGCGCCGACGCCAAAACCGAAAAGGAATGTCCTTGTGTCCACATTACCGCCCCTTTCCGATGCTGAGTATCAATTTTACCTCGCCTTGGCCAATACCCAGAGTTTTGGCTATCTCTTCCTCTGTCATGCCTTGATCATACAATGCCCTTATTTTGCCCAGCTTGGGGTTTTTATAATTATCCGGACGTTTTTGACGGGTGTCACTGAATATTATATCAGATGCCGGACCGACTTCTTCGTT
>JAITDJ010000115.1 GCA_031282635.1 Clostridiales bacterium | reverse complement strand
TCGTAAGCGGAAAGCCAGCATTAACTTTGCCGTTATTTAAATTCATTACTTGCTCTCATTTTTTGAGAGCCTTTTTTTTGATCTTACTGCGAACATTTGATCTTCGCTGTAGTATTAATTATAATTAAATTTCTTTTATCCAAATTTCTTTTATCCTGTTGACAAGACGCCGATTTTATGCTTTAATGACTACTGTTGTGTTTAGTGTTTCTAAACAAAACGTTTAGTATTATAAACGCGCGAAGCCGTCACAACGCGCTTGAAGGGGGGCAGATGTGGATATAGGCGAGAAAATCAAGCAGCTGCGCATCAAGATGAATTTGACGCAGGAAGAACTTGCCAACCGCTGCGAACTATCAAAGGGGTTTATTTCACAGGTGGAACGGAACCTGACGTCGCCCTCCATCGCGACTCTCATGGATATCCTGGAGGCGCTGGGCGATAATCTCAAAAATTTTTTCAGCGACAGCGACAGCGAAACGATAGTATTTCATAAAGACGATATGTTTGAACAGGAAGATAACACGCTTAATCATATTATCCATTGGATTGTCCCCAACGCGCAGAAAAATCAGATGGAGCCGATTCTGATCAGGCTGCTCAGAAATGGAAAATCGCTGTCTTACAGCGCGTACGAAGGCGAGGTTTTCGGTTACGTGACGCGCGGTATGGTTAATCTGTATCTGGGGCGAAGCAAATTCAAATTAAAAAAAGGCGAAAGTTTTTATTATAAAGCCGACGCGGAGCATTTTTTGGAAAATGCGGCCGATTATGAGGCGGAGGTGCTTTGGATAACAACACCGCCAAATTTCTGATTATTTGGAAAGGGAGGCGCGGGCATGAGCGAGCGCGAGCATCTGATTGATCTCGTTAATGTGGATAAGGTCTTTGGGCAGACCACTGTATTAAATAATATAAATCTCTATATCAGACGTAATGAATTTTTAACCCTGTTAGGCCCCAGCGGCTGCGGCAAGACCACGACTCTGCGCATAATCGGAGGGTTTGAGTACCCTACGAAGGGCGATTTGATATTCGAGGGTAAAAGCATTCTGAAACTGCCGCCGTATAGACGTCACGTAAATACGGTATTTCAGAAATACGCGCTGTTCCCGAATATGAATGTAACTGAGAATATCGCTTTCGGCCTTAAAATAAAAAAGCTAAGCGGAAGTGTGATTGCCGAAAAGGTGGAGGCCATGCTGAAACTGGTAAACCTGTCGGGTTACGGCAAGCGCTCGGTAACATCGTTAAGCGGAGGCCAGCAGCAGCGCGTCGCCATAGCCCGGGCTTTGGTCAACGAACCGAGGGTTTTGCTGCTGGATGAACCGTTGGGCGCGCTGGATTTGAAACTGCGCAAGGGAATGCAGATAGAGCTTAAGCATATGCAGCGAAAATTGGGAATCACATTTATCTATGTCACGCACGATCAGGAAGAAGCGCTTACAATGTCCGACACGGTCGCGGTGATGAACGCCGGTGAAGTACAGCAGATCGGAGCGCCCGAGGATATTTATAATGAGCCGCGGAACGCCTTTGTGGCCAATTTTATCGGTGAGAGTAATATCCTGGACGGTTGTATGCGAGGCGATTACTGCGTGGAGTTCGCGAACAAGCCGTTCAAGTGCGTGGATAAGGGTTTCCTGGATAACGAGCCTGTGGATGTTGTTATCCGTCCGGAGGATATCAAGATTGTGCCGGCCTCCCCGCAGATATTATGCGGTACCGTAAGAAACGCCACTTTTAAGGGCGTACACTATGAAATGCTGATAGAGGGAGCGGGCTGTCTGTGGAAAGCTCATAGCACCGTTATGTCGGAAATCGGGCGTAAAGTCGGCATGGTTATCGCGCCCGATCTGATACATGTAATGCACAAATCGGAGTATTCCGTACACAACGAAGCGGATCGCGTTGAAGAAACCAGCGGCGATGTGTTTATGAGGCCCGGTCGCGGCGTTTACGCGGCCAGGGCGCTAAACTAAGTGGCCGCGGTGCGAAGCGCGGAGGGGCAGCGCACCCGCATGGCGACGCCGTATTTGATTTGGGCGTTTGTGTTCATAATAATACCGATTATTTTAATTGTATACTACAGTCTGTCTGTGGAAACGGATAATGGGCTGGTCTTTTCCTGGAATAACTACGCGCGCGCGTTTGAGCCTACTTATCTGCGCGTGATGTGGCGATCCATACTGCTGGCGTTGATTTGCACGATTATCTGCGTGCTGGCGGGGTACCCGGCGGCGTATATTATGGCGTCTGAGGAGTATTCCTCAAAGGGTTTTTTACTGTTCCTGTTTCTGGCACCCATGTGGATGAACTTCCTGCTGCGCACATATTCATGGATCGCCATTCTGGAAAATAACGGCGTTATTAACACGGTTTTAAAAGCCATAGGCCTGCCGGCGCTTAAATTGCTGTATGTCGATCGGGCGGTTGTGTTGGGTATGGTCTACAATTTTTTGCCATTTATGATTCTTCCCGTATATACCGTGCTGAAAAAGATGGATCGCCAGCTGATTGAGGCCGCCCAAGACTTGGGCGCCAGTAACCGCCTGGTGTTTATTAACCTGATTTTGCCTCTGTCCATGCCGGGGGTCATATCCGGCGTTACCATGGTGTTTATGCCCGCCGTCACTACGTTTATTATCTCCAGCCTGCTGGGCGGAGGGCAGTATATGCTGATCGGAAATTTAATAGAACGGCAGTTTCTTAAGGTGAATGACTGGCACTTTGGTTCGGCGGTGTCTGTAATATTAATAGCGCTGGTGATTGTATCGACGGCTATCTTTTCGATGGCGGATAAAGGCGGTGAGGGGGGCGCGTTGTTTTGAGACGCCTGAAACAGTTTTATTTGGGATTTATGCTGGCGTTTATGTACGCGCCTATCGCGCTTTTGATAGTATACTCGTTTAACGCGTCAAAATCGCGCGCCAATTGGACTGGGTTTACATTTGACTGGTATATAGCCCTCATCAATGATCCTGAAATTTCCAAGGCACTCTATAATACCCTTACCATCGCGGTTCTTTCGTCTGCTATTTCCGCGGTTATCGGAACCGCCGCCGCAGTGGGCGCAGACGCTATGAGAGGAATCAAAAAAAGCCTGATTATGGCGGTTACCAATATACCGGTTGTAAACCCCGACATCGTGACCGGGGTTTCGCTGATGATTCTGTATATCGCGGTGTTCAGATTTTTTCCGGGTCTGAAATTAGGCTATGGTACCTTGCTGCTAAGCCATGTGGCTTTTAACACGTCGTATATAATACTGTCCGTGCTGCCTAAACTGCGGCAGATGGACGACAATCTTTATGAGGCCGCGCTGGATTTGGGAGCGACGCCCGCGGCCGGCTTCTTTAAAGTGATTCTGCCGGAGATTCTGCCCGGTATAGTTACCGGCGCGCTGCTGGCGTTCACTATGTCGCTGGATGATTTCGTGGTCAGCTTTTTTACGACAGGATCGGGCGTCAGTAATCTGTCTATATTGATTTACTCCATGGCCCGGCGCGGGGTAAACCCTAAGATTAACGCGCTGTCCACAATTATGTTTGTCGTCGTTCTTTTACTGCTTTATATAATCAATCGGACGGACACTACCAAAAAGAAGCTGAAAAACTTATAGGGGAGGGCGGTAAAATTATGAAGAAGATCCTTTTTTCGCTCATATGTGCGGTTTGCCTGTGCTCCTGTTCCGGCGGCGGGAACGCGGGCGCCGTAACGATAAACGTCTACAACTGGGGCGAATATATCGGTGAGGGCGTGGTCGAGGGTTTTACCGAAGAGACCGGCATAAATGTCAATTATGATACATACCCGACAAACGAGGATATGTACGCCAAGCTTAAAAGCGGCGGTGTAAACTATGATATCGCCATCCCCTCAGACTACATGATTGAGCGTATGATAAACGAGGATATGCTGGAGAAACTGGATAAGAATAACATACCCAACTACAGCGGCATAGATAAGCGCTTCAACAACCTGGCTTACGACCCCGGAGGGGAATATTCCGTGCCATATATGTGGGGAACCTTGGGTATTCTGTACAATACGGAAATGGTATCCGAGCCTGTGGACAGCTGGAACATCCTGTGGGACAGCAAATACGCCGGCCAGATATTTATGTATGACAGCATGAGGGATACCCTGGCCGTGTCGCTGAAACGGCTGGGATTTTCCCTGAATACACGGAATTTGACAGAATTGGAAGCCTCAGGCGCCGATTTGACCGTGCAGAAGCCCCTGGTACGCGCGTATGTCGGCGATACGGTGCGCGATAGCATGATCGGAAATGAGGCGGCGTTTGCTGTTGTATACTCCGGAGACGCTATTTATTGTATGGATAATAATGAAGCTCTCAGTTAC
>JAITDJ010000101.1 GCA_031282635.1 Clostridiales bacterium | reverse complement strand
GCTCAAGGATCCGGCTTCGGCTTAGCGGATTGGGAGGCAGATTGCTTACCGGGTATTCCTCACAGCCGGACGGCAGCGGCCTGTCGTCCATAGGCCGGCCCAGCCCGTCCAGCACCCTGCCCAGCAGCCCGTCGGACACATTGATTGTGATGGGTTTATTTGTGGCCTCGACAATACTGCCGGGGCCGATGCCGCTCATGCCGCCCAGCGGCATTAAAAGGATATTTTTGTTCCTGAACCCCACAACCTCAGCCATGACGGCCGCGCTGTATTTATCCGGGCGGATCAGGCAGGTATGGCCTACGTTCACGTCGGGGCCCGCCGATTCAATAGTCAGACCCACCACCTGTGATACGCGTCCCAGTTTCTTTATATATTGTCTGTTCAGCACGGCTTCATACTTGGAAAGGTCAACCATTTAAGCCTCCGCGCCGTTAAGCGTATACAATAAATCGGCTTTGAGCGATTCGAACTGCTGATCCAGACCGCTGTCTATATTACCGTACGACGTCTCAATTATGCAGTCCATAGGATTCAGCGAGGCGTCCTTGACCAATTGCGCGTCACTCGAACCGGCGAATTCCATGATTTCGTTAAAATGATCCTGAACAACTGTATAATCATCAGGGGACACGCGTATCCTGACGCTTTCTGAACCTGTCGCGCAAGACAGCCCCTCGCGTATTAGATGCAGTATTATTTGAGGGTTTATCTTTACAGCGGCGCCCAGCAGTTTCTCCATTATTTTAATTATTAAGCCGACCGCGCGCGGTTCCATGCCGCTCAACAGTTCGTCCCGTTCGGCGCGCGCTTCCCGAAGCGTCTGTTCAGCTTCACGTTTTAACGCTTCCGCTTCCGACGCTCCCTTATTAAATCCATCTCCGTACCCCTTCCCGCGCGCCTCCTCTTCAGCTTCCCCGCGCAGCCCGTCTATCTCTTTTCGCGCGTTGTCGGATATTATCCGGGCTTCATTCCGGGCTTTCAGTATAATTATTTCAGCCTCACCGCGCGCTTCATTCAAAACATCCTCTCGGTTTTTTCCAGGTTCCTTCGCCCATTCGCTTTTATTGGCAGGGCTCGGCGTAATCGAATTCTTACCTTCTATCTTAGCCGGATCAGGCGATTCATCCACATAAATCGGCACGGCGTTATTCTCCAAGGTTACATAAGAGGCTTTGTAGATGTTAGGCAATCACATCGTCCCCTCCGCCTCTGGACAGAATGATTTCACCCATATCCTGCAGCCTGCGTATGATATTTACAATCTTCTGCTGGGCTTCCTCAACGTCCGAACGCCTTACCGGGCCCATATAATCCATATCCTCTTTGATCATGGCGGCCAATCGCTTAGACTGATTGGCAAAAATTAAATTCCGCAGTTCCTCGCTGGAGCCCTTCAGCGAGATAGCCAGATCGCGGCTGTCTATCTCCTGACGGAGCAGTGTCTGTATAGCGCGGTTATCCAGACTAAGGATGTCTTCAAATACAAACATCTTATTCTTGATTTCCTCCGCCAGCGTACTGTCCTCAACATCCAGGGCTTCCATAATATGTTTCTCCGTGGCGCGATCGACGGAATTAAGTATCTCCACCACTAAATCCACGCCGCCGATAGTGATGGAATCCTCAGTCAGTACGGCGGAGAGTTTCTTCTCCAAAACCTTCTCCACCTCTTTAATTACTTCCGGCGATGTGCGATCCATCTGCGCGATACGCCGCGCGACCTCCGCCTGTTTATCGGGCGAGAGTTCCGACAGGACCTCGGCCGCCTGTTTGGGACGGATGTACGAGAGTATCAGGGCGATCGTCTGGGGATGCTCGTTTTGTATAAAGTTAAAAATTTGGGTAATATCAGCCTTGCGTACAAAGTCAAAGGGCCTTACCTGCAGGGAAACGGTCAGTTTGTTGATTATCTCGTACGCTTTGTTTTCGCCCAGCGCTTTTTCCAAAATCTGTTTGGCGTAGGTGATACCGCCTTCGGTAATGTACTGCTGCGCCAGACAGATTTGATAAAACTCATTCAGCACATCCTCTTTGGTCTCGGGCATTACCGCGCTGATATTGGCGATCTCCAGTGTCAGGGCCTCAATTTCATCCTCTTTCAGGTGTCCGAATACTTGGGCGGATTTTTCCGGCCCCAATGTTATCAGCAGAATAGCCGCTTTTTCACGGCCTGACAATTCAGCGGCGGAACCTGCCATGCTATCACTCCCAATATTCGTTCAGCCAGTTGCGCAATAGCTGCGCGGCGGCCTCGGGTCTTTCGTCCACAAATTTTTCTATCAGTTTCTTGGCCTCCGACTCTTTGTCCAATTCTATATCCTGAAGCCTGAGTCTTTCCGCCTGTTTGACCTCTTCCATACGGGTTGTCTCCAGCAGATCCTCTACCGACAGTTCCGGTTCTGTCTCCGTAACCTTTTCCTTAGGCGCGCCTCTCAATACCCCCCACGCCAGCAGCATGAGCAATAACGTCAGCACGGCAAACATGGAAATCCGCTGAGCGTTCATGGTCTTTATTTCAGCGTCCACAAACACGGGCACCTCGTAGCCGTATACGGAAATATTGGCGGCGGTAAGGCCCGTGCCCTTGGAAATGATATCCTTTATGGGGCTGAAATCTATATCAAGGGCGGTTTCTCGGGTATTGGCCTTGAATTCTTCCCATGTCTGACCATTCAGATCGCTGTTCATCTGTGACTGAGCGTATATTTTATTGCGGTACACCATAACCGCTATTGTGGATTCGGCGGGGATCAAAATCCCGCTGGCTGATTCCACAGTTTTTTGCGACGTAGTATATCCATACTCCGTACTGGCGGTTTTATCGACGGCGCTTGAAGCGCCGCCGTTTTGCGTCTGATAGGTATTGCTCGCCTGATCATTCGCGCTTACGCCCGGCGCCGCACCGCCGCCTGTAGCGGACGAGGTCCGTTTCTCGGTGGTTTCTTTCAGTATAACGCCTGTATTGCCGCCCTCGGCCGGCGATGAAATCGTATTACTGGTCTCCGTAAACTTATCCCAGTTAAACTTCAGATTGTCGTTTATAACAGTCACCGCGTCGAATAAAGGAGACAGCGACACCTTGATCTTCATCTCAATATCATTTTTTCGCAGCAGTTCCTGATCATACCGCGAGCCCACGTCTCCGGAAGCCTCCTGCAGCCCGGAATAAACGGAATTATAATTCTGATCGCTTATCTCGATATTATCCAATGTTAAACCCTTGACGCTGGCGCACAAAAACCGCGCTACCTGCATTGATTCCGACTTGGTCAGCGGCCGTGAAACGGTTAGCACCGCGCTCGCGCGCGCCGTATCCACAGGCTTGACAAAATAATAATTATCGTCCGGTATAGTCAGGTTTACCGTGGCCTTGTTGATGCCGTCGAACAGACGCAAAGCGTTGGATAACTCAGTTTCCGCCACTTTTTTCATATTCTCGCGCTTAATACTTTCGGTTGTTCCCATTCCGCTGAAATTCAGCGCGTCAAGATAGGTAAAACCGCTGTCGCCGCTGCCCGCATCCTCCAACAAACCTTGCCGCGCAATCAATACCTGCGCGTCCACCACCCGTTTCTGATCTACAGCCAAACCGCGTCCGTTGCTGACTACCTTATTTTTAATACCGGCGTCGTCCAGCGCGCTTTGCATATCGGATACTACGGTTAGATCGCGGTTATCTACAAGTACCTCCATCTTGGTACGTAAATTGATATATAATGTGACGCCCAAAGTCAGTAAAAAAACGGCCGCAATCGCAGCCAGCCGGATTTTTTGACTTCTGTCCAGGGCATTCCATCGTTCCAGTATTCTGGTCTGTACGGCTCGCAGCCGTTCCCTCACCGCTTCACACCTTCTTTACCTCGCGACTGATACCGCAGGTATCTCCGCAATCTCCTAAATCTGCATCCTCATGATTTCGCGATAGCTGTCAATAATCTTGTTGGTTACTTGAACGGTAAAGTTTAGGGATGAATAGGCCTTTTCCTGTGCTAACAAAACAGAGAGTATATTGTCCGTACGCCCGGCCGCCAAATCCAGCTGCAACGCGTCCGCGTTTCGCTGGAATTTGTTCGTTTCATTCAGTATGGAAAACGCCGCGTCAAATATTTGAGAAAAGGCGCCTTTGGCGTTTATATCCCGTTTCTCGGTACGCGGCTGGAGTGATATGCCGCCGAGCTCATTTAACGGATAATCTTGTGTATTAATGGTCATTGCCGTCCGCCTCCGTTATCTGCCGATTTCCATCGTTTTCGCGATCATGGACTTGCTGCTGTTAAGCGCGGTTACATTTGCTTCGTAAGATCGGCTGGCGGAAATCATGTTAACCATTTCCTCAATAATATTCACATTGGGCATGGAGACATATCCGTCCGTGTCAGCGTCCGGATGGCCGGGCTCATATACGCGGACGCCCGGGGTCTCGTCCGCTGCTATCTCGGATACCCGCACGCCCGCCCCTAAAGCCGGCCGGTTCAGCGTATTCTGAAAAACACGGCTGAAACCCTGATCGGGAATCTCCTGAAAAACGGCGTGTTTTCCGCGGTAAGGCCCGCCTTCGGGTGTGCGCGTGGTATTTATATTGGCAATATTCTGCGAAATAACATCCATCCGCAGACGCTGGGCGGTAAGGCCTGCGGCGCTGATATTCAAAGCGTTAAACATAATTACCTCCCCGTCACCACAAGATTAAACCGTCTGCTGTTGTTTGTCAGCATACTGGTCAGCGCGTCATATCTGGCCGCGTTTTGATACAGAGCCGACATCTCGGTTTCCATGTCCACGTTGTTTTCGTCCACGCGATAATTGAAATTTTCGTGTGTTATGACCGCGCGCATACCGACGCCGCTGAAATCTTTAGCGCCCGTTTGCATGGCGTTATCCAGTGCTTTCCTTAAAGACTCCTCAAATTCGACCCGCGATTTCTTAAACCCCGGCGTATCCGCATTGGCTATGTTATTGGATATGATTTCGCTGCGGAATACAGCCGCTTGCATCGCGGAGCCGATAACCGCGTTCTGAAAGTACATGCTGTTAAATATCATTTAGTCGTCTCCCTTCTAAATCGGTTATCTTTATTTTTCTCCAAAGTTGTCATTTTATGAAAAAAAATGAGCCCGCTGGCAAATGCCAACAGGCGCAAATTTATTGGTCAGACAATTTTTTTTTGCTGAAATAAGCCTTTTAGCGGGGCAAAGGATTAAAACAATCCAGATGTTTACTTGATATTTCCAGCATTCCCAATCAAAGGCTTTTTACGCCGTCGCGTCAAACATACGCAAAACTTCCGATTCCGCGCGGAGAAGACGATTTTTACCAGCCCAGAACTCGTGTAACTAATTTCTAAACGTCCACACGCGCGAATAGGATACGCCGCAGCCCGGCATAACCGTCATCGTGTGAAAGACCTCCGGCGACACTATCGTTCCAATAGACCAGATTATAATATCCGACGGAATAAAGGATGTTTCTTCGGTTATTGAAACGTCGGAGTCGTCAGACATGAGCGTCCAGGCGAATGGCTTGGATTTATCTATTTCGTCGGCGGATACGCCGATCATTGACGGCGATCGTCCTATACCCGTAAAACCGAACCCCGAAACGCCGCCGCGCATTGTACCGCCGCCCTGTTCCGCCCGTTTGCCCTCCTGAGAGGAAAGCGTCGGCAATAAAAGACGCACATGCTCATCCGCGGGATGATCTGCCAGCGTTACAAAATTATGGTTATATTCCCGCAGTTCCAAGGGCTTGTCTCCGGTATTTTCAAAATATATCTCAGTTGAAAGCGTATTGTCTCTCAGGGCGACGACTTTCTTTTCCTTCAGCGCGTACCCCTCATACGGTTTCGGCCTGACCGTGAAAGTGACGGAGGATGTTGACGGCTCAAACGTGGTGTCAAAAAAATCGCATTCATAACGGTCGAAGAATCTGTATGGCTCATTCCCTTTTTTATGTATCAGACCGACGCCGAATTTCGGAAAACAGGCGCTGTTTTCTAATTCCGCCCCTTCTCCGGCCTGCCTTATCTCGCCGCACAACCCCGCGCCGCCGGTACCCGGATGCGCCAGGTTATCCGGTTCCACGCCGCAGAAGTGCTGTTTTCCATCCAATATGACCTGGAAGATAAAACCGGCGCGATCAAAACGCGTCTTGCTGTTTTTGCCCTCCCCGGGTTCAAAGAGCGCCGCTTCCAATCTGTCTGACGATATTTTTATCATAGCGTATTCCCTTCAGAATGTTTTTAGGACTCCAACACGGCCGAAGCCTTGCCCAACTCGTCAATAATGCTGATGTTTTGCGGACATACCGCCTCACACCGGCCGCACGCTATACATTCGGACGCTTTGGTTCTCACGAGCGTCTCCCAATGGTAACTGCCCTTTGCCCGCTCCAGGTTACGGTAAATCAAATAATCGTTCATCACAGTGAACGTTCCGGGAATTGCCACATTCTTCGGGCAGCCCTTCTCACAATACTTACAGTCTGTACACGGAATCTGCGGGATCCCCGCCAGAGCTTCCCGCACGTGCTCAATAACACTCCGCTCGTCCTCGTCCAGCGGCTGAAAATTCTCCATGAACGAGATATTATCGCGCATTTGATCTATTGTCGACATACCGCTTAGTACCGTTATAACGCCGTCCAGCGAGGCGCCGAAACGTATAGCCCAGGAGGCCGCCGAGACGCCGGGGTTTGCCTCACGCAGGATATTCGAGGCGCTTTCCGGCAATTTGGCGAGAGCGCCGCCCTTAACGGGCTCCATAATAATCACGGGTTTATTATATTTACGCGCTGTTTCGTAACATTTCCTTGACTGTACAGTGCTGCTTTCCCAATCGGAATAGTTAATTTGCAGCTGCACAAACTCCATTTCAGGGTGAGCGGCCAGAATCTCGTCCAGACGATCCGCCGCGGCGTGCATAGAGAACCCCAAATGTTTAATTAAACCCTCTTTTTTGCGTTCCAGAGCGAAATCCCAAATTCCGTAATCATCAAAAGCTTTTGTTCTGTGCGCGCCCAGGTTATGCAGCAGGTAAAAGTCAAAATAACCGGCGCCCGTGCGCTTTAGAGAAGTCCAAAACATATCTTGGGCTTCTTTTGCGGTTTTAGGCCCGGCCCATGCGGGCAGTTTAGTCGCCAGCTGAAAACTTTCGCGCGGATAGCGATCCACAATGGCGGTTTTCGCGGCCTCTTCCGACTTCCCTCCTATATAGCCGTAAGCGGTGTCAAAATACGTAAAGCCTTTCTCCATAAACAGATCAACCATCTGTTTTGTCTGTTCAATATCCACATCGCCGTCGATCATAGGCAAGCGCATAAGCCCAAAACCCAGTTTTCTGATCCCTTTGCCCAGATAATCCAATGTCATCATCCTCTTTATCAATTTTATCCCAGCGCGCTGCGCATGGTCAATATCCACTTCGCCCGATCCAGCGGATTAACGCCGCGGCGTTTTGCCATTACCGCAAAGCCCGGCGGGCATTCGCGGTAACCATGAAAACGTGTTCGCAATACCGCCTTGCCGCCCGTAAGCGACGACAGCCGCGATGGAAAATCCATAGAAGCGGCGACAGGCAGCACAGCCTCCATTTCAAATTTGCCGTTTGAAATAACAGGGCTGTCAAATTCGCCGCCCATAGACAACACCTCGCCTATCAGCCTGACAAGATACGCTTCATCCGCGTGGATTCTCGCCAGGTTCATCGGTTCCAGCAGCAGCGAACCGCAGTTCTGAAGGGCTTTCATTACGGCGATGGGCGTCGCCAGGAAAAAATCCATCGGGTGTGTGTGATATATATGATGTGAACCTCCG
>JAITDJ010000252.1 GCA_031282635.1 Clostridiales bacterium | reverse complement strand
TTTCCGGCGCCCGTTTCACCGGACACAAGATAGAGACCGCTGTCCCCGAACAGGGTAAAATCTACGGTTTCCGTCCCCGCGTAAGATCCGAACGCGTTCATGGTCAATATCAGCGGCTTCAATGCATTTCCTCCATTTCAAGCAGTTCCCTTATGATGCCAGCCTGTTCATTGCTCATCACGCTGCCTTGCGCATCCAAAAAGAATTCGCTGAATAGATCAAACGCCGACAGCGCTTCGATTGGTTCCGTGCCGGCGCGGATAGAACTCAAGTCAACGGTCGTCCGCGCGTTTTCAAAATCGAGCGACATTACATTCGGGTATACGCCGCGGACTTTGCCCATAGGATCCACCAGTTCCTCCTCGTCCGTGAGTATCACGTGCAGATAATCTTCCCTGTCAGCCTGAGAGACGATTTCCGCGCTTATCAGCGTTTCAAGCTTCCCCTTTATCTCACGCATATCGCGTATGGGCGTAAGCGGCAGCGCTTCGGTAATCACCTCGCCTTTCTCACGCATATCGACCAGTAAAACCGACTTTTGATGCATCCACTCCGAAATAGAGTATTTTACGGGCGAACCCGCGTAGCGGATATTTTCGCTTCCGGCTTTCTGGCTCCTGTGCAAATGCCCCAGCGCGGCGTAATCGAACTCCTTAAGCAGCCCGGCGTCTATAGCGTCCAGACCGCCAATGGGGTTTATCTCGGATTCGCTGCGGATAAGAACGGCGCCGGCGGGCGTATAAAACTGGTGAGAAACCAGCACGTTCCGGATATTCGAATCAAGCCGGGCCGTCTCCAGCGCCGCCGCCGCCGCGTCGCCGTAGCTTTCAATCCGGCGATCCGGAAAAAAGCCGCTGACTAAAGCGGGCTTAACAAACGGCATAAGCCAGAAGCGCACATCACCGTACTCGTCCTGAAGGGTTACGCATCGCAGTTCTCCGTCAAATTCGCCGCTAATAAAGATATCGCGCCGGGAAAGCAGCCTGCTCGCGAAATTAAGCCGCTCCGGCGAATCGTGGTTTCCGGAAATAATCATAATAGGGACATTCCGCAGCGCAATCTGTGTAAGCAGCCAATCAAACAGTTTCACGGCTTCTACGCTCGGGACGGCGCGGTCGTACACATCGCCGGCTATAATAACAGCGTCCGCTTTATTCGATTCCATATACCCGATGATCTGGTTAAACGCATGCCGCTGCTCTTCCAGCATGGGAAAACCATTTATAGATTTACCGATATGCAAATCGGACAAGTGTATAAATTTCAAGAGAATTCACTGCCTTCTTTTTATCCCATATAGCCCAAACAACCATAAAGAGCGTCCGCCCAGTCACCGGGCGGACGCTCTTTTACGTCACGTGTTTAACATTAAATGATACACTGACTTTTATCTCGTGGCGAACGCCAGTATAATACCATTTTCATCGGCATAGGCGGCGCTTAAGCCGCTCGCTTGGAAAACCAGTATGTTTTTAAACGAGTACCTGGCCATAATATCATTCTTGATCGACATCGCTTTCTCCAAAGCGTTAACATGGGTTATCCCTAAAACAGTATTCTTAAAATCAATGTCGTAAGAGCCAATCATATCTATCAGCTTTCTGACGGCCGGTCTCCATCCGATAGCCTTAGCTTTCATTTCAATTTCACCGTCGCCGTTCTCCCCCATAATAGGTGTAATATGAAGTATAGCGCCGATAATGCTGTCTTTTTTGGAGATACGCCCGTTCTTTGCCAGATGCTCCAATGAGTCTATAACAAAAAACGTCTTGAGTTTGGAGATATACTCTGTTACTTCATCTACAATATTTTGAAAAGACTTCCCTTTATCAGCCAATTCATGTATCTTCAGAGCAACAAGCGTTTCGCCCGCTGAGGCGGATTTGCTGTCAAAAACATGAACGAGCCCACTTTCCTGCATATCTTCCAGAAACAGCTCTTTGGCGAGCATCGCGCTGTTATACGCGCCGCTGAGTTTAGATGAAATAGTTACCACAAAATTATTGGTCATTTGAGAAAACGATGATAAAAAATCCGCGGGGGAAGGACATGATGTAACGATCTTATTTTTGCGGTTTTTCATCGCCTTAAGCAGACTCTTAATCTCAAGCTTAAAGTCCCTGAATTCAATGCCGTCTACGTTAATCAAAAAGGGGACGCGCCTATAGTTGTCAGGAACATCCGCGTTTTCTGAAACATCCGTGCAGCTGTCCACTATTATATTGTGTTTATGAGCATTCTCCAATATCATCCCGCCTTCATAGTTTCGTACATTATACATTATAAGTTCATTATGGTTTTCCGTCAACTAAGCGTTATGTTTTTTACGGCAAAAAAAGCGGGGAATATGCCTATCCGGCTTCAGGCCCCGGATACCAAGCAGAATATTCCCAGCTCTATATTCATTATTAAAGTATTATACAAATCAACCCGCCGGATCCCTCATTAATAATCTTCTGCAATGTTTCCTGTAATTTCATCTGGGCGTCTTCCGGCATGCGGTACAGTTTGCTTTGCAGGCCTTCTTTCACCATATCGGACATGGATTTGCCAAACATGTTCAGGTCCCATATCTTGCTCGGATCCTTCGACCGCTCGCTTTCCAGGTAATTAATAAGATCCTCGCTCTGTTTCTCTGTTCCGACGATTGGCGAAATTTCCGTTTCAATATCGGCGCGGATCAAATGAATGCTCGGCGCGCTGGCTTTTATCTTAACGCCGTACTTGGAACCATGCCGGACGATTAATGGTTCCTCCAGCTGCATTTCTTCCAAAGCCGGCGTCACAATGCCGTAACCTTTCTGTTTTACCTCTTCCAGCGCGTATTTAACCTTATCATATTCCCGCTTGGCTTCGGACAGCACTTTTATTGTGGATATCAATTGATACTCGCCGGCGATATCCATACCTGTGGTTTCGCTCAGAATCTTGTAAAACAGACTCTCGTCTATGGTGACTTCGACATTTGCCGAGCCTTCGCCCAGCTTTATCTTATCCACATAGGCTTTTTTAACATGTTGATTTGTTTCCATGCCGCTTACGCAGTCTTTTAACTCGCGCAGCTTGACGACGCTGTTAAGGCTGTTTCTTACCGTAGATATCATATCTTTCTTCAGCCAGTGATCCAACGCCAGTGTTTCAATCCATTTGGGGAAGTTGACCTTTATCTCCTTAACCGGGAATTCATACAGTACCTTCTCCATAATATCGTACAGATCTTCCGTCTTTAACTGAGCGCAGTTCACCGGTATAACAGGCACATTATGGCGGCCCGCAATTTCAGCGCGAGTTTTATCTGTTTCCGGCGCGTAGGGCTTCACGGTATTCAGCAGGATGACAAAGGGTTTATTAATCTCTTTTAATTCACGGATAACCCGCTCTTCTGCGTCAAGATAATCCTCCCGTGGGATTTCTGTGACGCTGCCGTCCGTCGTCACCACGAACCCGATAGTGGAATGATCTGTGATTACTTTACGCGTGCCCGTTTCGGCGGCCTCCACAAAGGGAACCCTGTCCTCGGACCATGGCGTGGAGATCATGCGCGGTTCGCCGCCGTCCATATGGCCGATGGCGCTGGGTACCAGGTAACCGACGCAGTCTATCATGCGCATCTTAAATGAGAGATTGTCGTCCAGTTTCACCTCTACCGCGTCGCTGGGCACAAATTTCGGCTCGGTTGTCATTATCGTCTTGCCGGCCGCGCTCTGCGGCAATTCGTCTTTGGCGCGCTCTTTGCTGTAACTATTGTCGATGTTGGGGATTATCAGCAAATCCATGAAGCGCTTGATAAAAGTGGACTTGCCGGTCCGTACCGGGCCGACAACCCCTATGTATATATCCCCCTTGGTACGTTCGGCAATGTCCTTATAGATATCGTACTGCTGTTCCATCATTTTACCTCCTGGTTGAAGTGTATGGGTACAATTCAATATATGAATTGGGACACTTTTGCAGCACAAAAATATGATCATTCTTTGATTATAATTTTTTGATTATTATTTTTTTAGCGTTTGGCGCCCCGTTACTATCGCAATACAACGCCAGACGTGCTACATTATATTTACCGACTATTATAATGAAAGGAAGCTTGTATATGAGTCAAATCAGCGGCCCAACCAAAGGGGACGTTTCCGTTCTGCGCGAACTGGCTAAGCGCTATGCGGAAATAGCGTCTTTGGACATAATGGAAAAGACCAGACGCCGCATGACGGAGAATAACGATTTAAAGCCCGGCAGGCCGCCGGTTCTTCTGCATGAGGTGCCCTGGCACGAAATGGACGTCGACGGAAAGTTGGCGCTGAAATGTACGGATCCGTTCGCGCGTAATATGGAGATATTTTTCCGAAAAAATTTGTTTCAATGGGAATATTTTCCTGGTGATATGTACCTGGAACCGTTTTACGCGATTTATAAAACCTATACATCCACAGGAAACGGCTTTGAAGTGATGGAAAATCAGATCATCATTGACGGCGGGAATAATATCTATTCTCATAGATACGTTGATCAGCTGGAGAATGCGGAGGATGTGGAGAAATTCCGTAAGCCTGTATTAACGGCGTATCCCGAAAAGGACAAAGAGTACGTAACGCTGGCGCGGGAAGTACTAGGCGATATTCTTCCGATCGAATTACGCGGGCGCGACATTTACTGCCCTCCGTGGGATGATATTGCCAGATTCCGAGGCGTTACCGCTATATTGATGGATTTAGCGGACAGGCCGGAGCATATTCACCGTATAATGAGTAAATATATAGAGGGCGCGACTGCGGAACTCGAACAGATGGAGGCCCTGGGCCTTTTGGAATACCGGAATCCATATCTGCACTGCACCCCGGAATTCACATCTGATTTGCCGCGAAAAGATAGAAATCCTGACGAACCGCCGCGGCTGAAAGACGTTTGGTTCCGAACCATGGCGCAGATTTTCTCGGTCGTTTCACCGGATATGCACGAAGAATTCGACGCTCTCTATACCAAGCCTCTCGCTGATCGCTGCGGCCTTACATATTACGGCTGCTGCGAAGCGCTGGACAGAAAAATTCCCATGCTGCGCAAAACATATAAGAATCTGCGCAAAATAGGCGTCAGCCCGTGGGCAAGCGAAGAAACCTGCGCGGAACAAATCGGAAAAGCATATGTATACTCTCGAAAAGCCAACCCGGCCAACGTATCGCAAACCGCCGATCCGGACGTGATCCGCGCGGAAACCAGAAATACCGTCGAACTCTGTCTGAAATATGGCTGTCCGTATGAGATCGTCCTCAAAGATATTTCCACGGTTTCATACCATCCTGAAAACCTGAGCGTTTGGGAAGAGACCGTACGGAAAACCCTGGATGAATATTATAAGGATTGACAAGACGAGTCATCTTCTGTAAAGAACTGCAACATATGTTTGTCAATAGGCAGAATTAAAAATATATGCTAAATGAAAACTTTTTTACTATAGATTGACACTATACAGCAAATGTGTTATTATTTATATATGTTATTACATTTTCAACTAAAATAACCTAATATAAGAGTTATGCAGCTAATAATTTTTATAGAGGGTGTAAAAGGGGGATTTTTATGAATAACAAAAGAAAGCTGCTGACCGTTATTACCGCCGTGTCTTTATCCGGTCTGATAATATCCGGTACTTTCGCGTGGGCAAGTTTGAATTCCAGCAAGATTAACAGCTGGACCGGCACAGGTGATAACTCGAATCCGCTATATGGCGGCACGCTTCATGATGATCATATAGACAACGGTGAGAACAAAGATGTTTATGTTGAGAACTGGGGCCAGAATGCCATAGCCGTACGTTTGTATCTGTCAGAATATATGGAAATCGGCCAAGGCGCGGGGACTAAAAACGATCCGGATGTTAACCGCGCGGTATCAATAGATATCGCTCATCCAGACGCCAATATCAATGACCCCTTAAGTTGGACCCCCCATATCATTAAGTCTGGCGACACGCAATCGACCGGTCTGAATGGAGATGTTTTCCGTGAGTACTGGGAATGGAATATGGGCGGACAAAAATATTATAACCCGGCTCCCGCGGATAAAAGGGGCGTACCGGACGCGGACGGAATAGATTATGTGGATTCCTCAAGCCCTGAAGATCTCAGTCCGTCTGTTTCCGGCGTTAGGCGAACCCTTTTCGCTGAAAAAGTTATAACGATAGATGAATGGGAACAAATGACTGACAGTCAGCAGATCGGAAGTTATTGGGTTATAGATACGGAGGACGGCGCCGCGTACTGGGCTGCTCCCTTGGAGTCCGGGCAGGCGACGGGCCTCTTGATCGACAGGGTCGTACTGAAAAAGAAACCCGTGAACGCTTATTATTACGGTGTGAATGTTCAAGCTCAGATGTGCTCTCTGGACAGCCCGGATTCAAGTACCGTAGGGCAGCAGTCTCTGGCCGGTCCCGCGCCTGCCGATAACTATGAAGTCTTCCTGGCAACCGCTACTGAGAAAGGAAAAAAACTTATACATAGGCTTCTCGAGGCATCCGTTTCTCTCCCCATGTCTCCGACAGCTATTCCGCAGCCGGAAGCCTCGACAGCCACGCCGACCCCGACAGTTGCGCCGGCCTCGACAGCCACGCCGACCCCGACAATCGCGCCGGCCTCGACAGCCACGCCGACCCCGACAGTTGCGCCTTCCTCGACAGCCACGCCGACCCCGACAAGCGCGCCAACCTCGACAGCCACGCCGACCCCGACGGTCACGCCGGAACCGCCGCCGGTAGCCGTCCAGACAGTAACTATAAATATGTTTCGTCCGCTTGAAGGGGAAATGTCCTTTAGATTAACCAATGTAGTACGTTACGACAGCGAAATAACCAACCCAAATAACGAGCAGCTTAAAGCCAGCGAAATAGAGAACGGCGGTACGATTATCGCTAAGGCGCCTTGTGTTGTAACATGTTTAAGCACT
>JAITDJ010000215.1 GCA_031282635.1 Clostridiales bacterium | reverse complement strand
GACCATGTGTCTTTATGTTTTTCCCATAATTCATATTGGTGTCTTAACATTTCGCTTATTTTTATTTCTTCCATCTCCTGTTTTATTTCTTCTTGACCGTTTCTATTTACTGAATTCACAATATACGGTAATAACGCATTTGTTATGTCAGGATAGGTTAAATTCTGCGGGAATGTTTCAAAAAAATTTATACATTCCATTTCATTATCCGGCAACGGCGCTATTGTCTTAACATTTGCTAGAAATACCTGTCCGTTTGCCCATGTTATTTCACCAGTTTCATGTGGTTCATCACATGCCCAATAGTCACAAACAGGAATTATTTCGAAATCGATTGATCCGGTTTCTTCGTATAATTCCCTTTTTGCCGCTTCCAACGGCGTTTCCTCTGTTTCAATGTGTCCGCCGGCTGTTTCCCATGTGTTTCTGTTTTTATGTTTACATACTATCCATTGATTATTATAACGAGCAAAAACAATGACATATTTATAATGTTCTAATTTTCCAACTTTATATATAGTACATTTCATAATTCACCTCCGCAAAGCGACTTTTATTAAAATGTGTGGCGCGTGTGGGGCGCTGCCCGCCCCACACGCGCCCTGTGGGTAGCGCCGGGTATCACAAACCGTCCAAGCGCCTCAAACTGCTGCGGCTGGAGCGGCTGCCCTTCTATAACAGCGGCGGTTTGGACGACCGCCATTTACAGTATAAATTCCGCTTGATTTTTAATATTTCTGATTAATGTAACCGTCTATAACCGACTGCCGAGTTTCCTCTGAAAATACGCCCTCGCACCTTAACCGATCTAAAATTTCCGTGCTGGCCGAATGCAAAATCATCTGATATTCCTGAATAATCACCTCATACAACCGTCCCTTAAGCTGCGAGGATCGCACCCGGATAAAATATGCCTCAACCCCACTAAAATCCAGTATACGGAGCACATTCATGGTCGCCCTGTCTTTTTTTGAGTAATAAAAATCCGTTCTCGTCGGATCAGTATTTTTACACTCTTTTGCCAGGGCATTGTAGTATTGATAATTAAACAACCCTTTTTCGAGCGTATCGACAATACTGAACGGCTTTTCCCGCAGCGCGAGCACCGCGTCCAGATTTCGTGACAGATATTCGCGTTTTGTCATATCGCCTTTAACATACTGATTTATTAAACCCTGACGGTATTTGAAATATTTTTGGATTTCGTTCAACTCGGCCACCAGCCTGTTTCACCATTAATTTCATATGGCATTTCGAACGGTTTTCATATAAAATAATAGTCAGATATATGCGTCAATTTTCTTTAAAGGCAGGAGGATTCTATGAACTCAAACGCGAAAGAAGCCAGTTTTTTGGAGATATACCAAACAGAAATCGCTCCGCAGCTGCAAAGCCTGGATATTATTATAAAGTCAATGGATGAGCCGCTAAGCGTGACAGAAACGGCGGGCGCCTTGTACATATCGGAAACGGAAGTAAAAAACATAATGAGGCGTTTACACATAGAACTAATAGACCAAGAATCGTTTTTGAGAATTATGGCTGGGGCATCCAGCCCTATATGCCGCCTGTATCAACGTGAACTGCATATCGGGTCGCCGTATGTGTATACACGCGAAGATGTTTCGTACATATATTCAATTCCGATTGACATGATAAACCAAGCTTGTGAGGATTTAGGCCTTATAAAGCTGACCGCTTATACCCTGCCCGATTTGTTCAGCCGCGTCAATATGCAGCCCGCGGGTTTTTCCGATTTATGAAAACCTTTAGATTTTTTACATACTGGCCGTAATTACTCCGATTATCTCATGGCAGCTCGCGCATACCACAGGCTCTCCGCTTTGCGGCTCAGAAAAATTCAAATTAATAGGTTCGCCGCAGTTCGGACATTTTAAGAACATACCGATTTCCGTCTCCCCGCCGAGCAGCACTGGCGCTTCGCCGCTATCTCCAATGACCTCCGCGAATTCGTCCAAAGCGTCTATAATGGCCAGCAAAAGCGTCTGTTCTTTCGTATCTCCGCTAATATTCAGGCTTAGGGCCAATTCACGCAGCTTACGCACGCTGCCGCGCGGATTACCGGCTGTCATACGCGACCCAGATACTCGCCGGTTCTCGTATCTATTTTAACGGCTTCGCCTACGCCTAAAAAAAGCGGCACATTTATAACAGCGCCGGTTTCAACAGTAGCGGGTTTTGTCGCGCCGGTGGCGGTGTCGCCTTTAAATCCGGGCTCTGTGTCCGTGATCTCCAAAACCACAAATGTCGGCGGCTCTATGCCGAATACTGAACCTTCATGCGAGAGTATCTTAACCATTTCATTTTCTTTGACGTATTTAAGGGCGTCGCCGATGTCCGAAGCATTGATTGCGGTCTGCTCGAAGCTCTCCGTATCCATAAAATAATACAAATCCCCGTCCCTGTACAGATATTGCAGATCCTGGCGATCTATACGGGCCCGGGGCATTTTTTCCGTAGGGCGAAATGTGCGTTCGACTATGCCCCCCGATTTAAGGTTCTTCAGCTTGGTACGCACAAACGCCGCGCCCTTGCCCGGTTTAACATGCTGAAATTCCAGCACCACATAAATATCCCCATCTACTTCCAATGTCGCGCCGTTTCTGAATTCACTCGCGGAAATCATGGCAGAGTCTCCTCCCTGGATTGTAAAAATAAGTTATAAAGAGTATAGTTCAATCGCGCGTTAAGGGCAAGATGTTTTTACTCCGCTTGCAGGGCAACAGCATTTGAAAATCCATGAAAGGGTGTGGTAAGCTTAAAGTATTACTCCAACCACAAGACTTCAAATATTAACCGAATATTAGTTGCTCAAGAAAAGAAATATTGAGA
>JAITDJ010000213.1 GCA_031282635.1 Clostridiales bacterium | reverse complement strand
TCTCAATATTTCTTTTCTTGAGCAACTAATATTCGGTTAATATTTGAAGTCTTGTGGTTGGAGTAATACTTTAAGCTTACCACACCCTTTCATGGATTTTCAAATGCTGTTGCCCTGGTTACATGCCCCTTTTCCATTGCAATCGTGATCATTTCCATATATAATAATTTCCATATATAATAATTCCCATAAGACAAGCTTTTTGAGGTGATAATAATGAGGCTGATATACCCCGCGTATGTGATTCACGATGAGGAAAATGAAGGATACGCCGTGACTATTCCCGATATAGACTGTCTGACGGAGGCCGCGACGCTTTCGGAGGCCGTAACGCGATCCATTGAGGCGGCATCGGAAATATTGATGAAAGAACTGGAAAGCGGAAACCCCATCCCCAAACCGACGCCGATTGAATATATGAAGCCTGTGCCGGGCGGGTTTATCACGATGCTTATGATGTATATCAGCGCTTACGCGGCTAAGGCCGGTTCCATAAAAAAAAGCCTGAACATACCGCGATGGCTGAACTCCTTCGCGGAGTCCCGGAAGATAGATTATTCTGAATTAATGCGGAATGTGCTCACATCCCTGTATGAGGAGCAGTACAGTTCCGAAACGGCCTTGACGGGCGGGCCGCGGCCGTTGATTGGACGGCGGCGTTAGGAGGCGTGTTATGGCCTTAAAGCAATTTATCCAAACCAGTGAGTATATTGTGTTCTTCGGCGGAGCGGGCGTGTCCACAGAAAGCGGCATTCCCGATTTCCGCGGCGCGGATGGGCTGTATCATCAGCAATACGCCTATCCGCCCGAAACTATACTGTCCCATACCTTTTTTATGCGCCATACGGAAAAATTTTTTTCGTTTTACCGGGAGAAGATGCTCTGTTTGGACGCCGTTCCCAACCGGGCGCATAAGGCTCTGGCCGAATTGGAAAAACTGGGAAAGCTGAAAGCGGTAATCACGCAGAACATAGACGGCCTTCATCAGATAGCCGGCAGCCGTAACGTTTTGGAACTGCACGGCTCGGTCTATCGCAACTACTGCGTATCCTGCGGGCGGTTTTACGGTGTGGAGGCGATTGCGGAAAGCGAAGGCGTTCCGCGCTGTTCATGCGGCGGAGTCATTAAGCCGGACGTGACGCTTTATGAAGAGAGTCTGGACGAAAACACCACAAGCGGGGCGGTTCGGGCCATTGCTTCGGCGGATATGCTGATTGTCGGCGGCACGTCACTGAATGTGCATCCGGCCGCCGGTCTGCTGCGTTATTATCGGGGAAACAAACTGGTTCTCATTAATAAAACTGTCACGCCGCTGGATGAGCGGGCGGATCTGGTGATTCATGAAAACATTGGGAAAACGCTGGCCGAAGCGACGCTTTGACGGCCGCGTTTCTTTTTGTTCAATTCAAACATCCCATGCGCATATATTTCATTATAGGCATAACGACGCGGCGCCGGACGGGACGGTGAATATGAGGACATTAACTATATATACGGATACGTATCTGGAAGAACTGGCTGAGGCCACAAGCGGGTTTATTCGCCGGGTGAAGCGACCCGGGCAGGGCTATATTAAACTGTATTACGAAAGGTTCGATACAGAAGGGTTTTATTCGTTCTTAGAATGGGCCGCTTTCCAGGAAAATGCCGCTTTAAAAGGCATACCGAAACTGGCTGAGCTTACGCGCGGGTTTATATCGCCTGATATAGGACTGCGGAATATCAGAATACTGGACGAGTACATCAAAAAGAACCGTACCCTCCATGTGGAGGGTTATGTACATTTTCGCATGGCGGAATATAACGATTATCTGAATCGCCTGCTGTACGGGATTTTAAGGCGGGCGAAAGTATAGACGCCGCGCGCTGTTTTATCTTAATCTTAAAATGCCGCCGGAATAATCCGTCGGCATTTTTACGCCGCGCGAAAAAATATCAGTTGATATTATACGCCCATAAGCCGCTGAAAACGTCCGGTTTAACGGGTCAAAACTGCCATCCGATCAGTCACGCGCTGGAAATGCCGCCCTTCGGACAGCGCCGCGATGAAAGCGCCCGCGAACTTATGCATGTCGTCTTCCCCACCCGTCATCACGACGCCGGTCTTATCCCCAATCCCCGACGCGTCCGCCAGCGCGTCCGCGTCGCCGGATAAACCAATGGTTTTGTAATGTTTATACGCTTCGCCGATAAAATGCGTCACATCCGCGGATTCCGCGATAGCGTTCATCTGCTGGCCGTACGGGACGAAAACCGCGTCGTAAAGCACGCTCGCCGTCGTCTTATACGTTTGAGCAGCCTCAACGCCGTCGCCGCCGGTCGGCGTGACCACGCTTAATTTAGAGGAAACAACCTCATAAGCCGCGCCCGCGTCCTTAATGGCTTTCACGACAGCGTCAAAGTGCGCCTTTTTAAACCCGTCTTCCACAATGATCGCGACTTTCCTCGTTTTCGCGTTTTTTATCGTATTGTCCATGCTTAACGCGGGAGAAATAAAATATTTAGGTTTTTGCGCTGTTTTTGCTTGAGACCTAACGCCCAAGCCTTCCGCCACCCGCCCCGCCAGCAGCGAATCTATATTTTCCAGTATATCGACAAGTTTTTGACGCGTGTTTTTATTTTTACACTTGCCCAGTTCGAACCGGAACGCGTCGACTATATGCTGTTTTTCATAATCCGCCATGCTATTCCAGAACATCGCGGGCTGCGTATAATGATCACGGAAGCTTTCGCTCCGTTCCCTTATCATATGGCCATCCACTTTTTCCTGATAGTTTTCATAATGACTTTCATTATCTCCGGCGGCGTGCGGCTCGTTATTGTTCAGCGAGTTGGGATAATAAGCGGTCTGTCCCGCGTCAACAGTCATTCGATGCATACCGTCGCGCTGATTGTTGTTTACTTGGGCTATAGGACGGTTGATCGGCAGCTGATTAAAATTCGGTCCGCCCAGTCTGGAAATCTGCGTGTCCACATAAGAAAACAGCCTTCCCTGCAGCAGGGGATCATTGGTAAAGTCTATTCCCGGAACCACATTCGCCGGGCAAAACGCGATCTGTTCCGTTTCGGCGAAAAAGTTCGCCACGTTCCGATTCAAAGTCATCTTTCCGATTTTCTGAACAGGTATTAACTCCTCCGGCCATAATTTCGTGGGATCGAGAATATCAAAATCAAATTTGAACTCGTCTTCCGGATCCAGGATCTGAATGCCCAGTTCATATTCCGCCGGATTGCCCTTTTCAATATTTTCCCAAAGGTCGCGGCGGTTAAAGTCCGGGTCTTTGCCGGCTATTATCTGCGCTTCGTCCCATACAAGCGAGTGGAGTCCCAGCAGAGGCTTCCAATGAAATTTTACAAATTTAAAATCGCCTTTCGCGTTCACCAGACGGAATGTGTGTATGCCAAACCCTTCCATCATTCTGTAACTCCGCGGAATCGCGCGATCCGACATCAGCCACATAACATTGTGCATGGTTTCCGGCGTATTAGTCACAAAATCCCAAAATGTGTCGTGCGCGGAAGCCGCCTGCGGCATTTCCGTGTTGGGCTCGGGCTTCACTGCGTGTATGAGGTCGGGAAATTTTATGGCGTCTTGAATAAAAAAGACGGGCATATTGTTGCCGACGATGTCATAATTGCCTTCCTCAGTGTAAAATTTCACCGAGAAACCGCGGACATCCCGTACGGTGTCAGGTGAACCGCGGAACCCCGCGACCGTCGAGAATCTGCAAAATACAGGCGTCATTATGTTGGGATCACTTAAAAAGCGCGCCCTGGTTAAATGAGACAGGCTGTTATAGGCCTGGAAATACCCGTGCGCGCCCGATCCCCGTGCATGGACGATGCGCTCCGGGATACGTTCGTGATCAAAATGTGTTATTTTTTCGCGGAATATAAAGTCTTCCATTAAGGTTGGCCCGCGTTTGCCGGCTTTCATCGCGTCGTCGGTATTGCTGACGCCCACGCCCTGGTTGGTGGTAAGATTACCGCTTGAATGGGCGATCGTGTCTGTTTCCAGATCCTTCATTTTTGGGTTGGTTTTATCCAAATGCATACTTCCCTCCTATTGGCAGAATATTATTATAGAATATTATTATTATTTTCAAGCAGAGGGATTTTCATACCATGCTATATCCCTCTTTACACTGAAAAAGTCAGATAAGTGAGTAAACAGTATACGGTGCCGGTTTACGGACAGAAACATAACAATGTTTCAGAACGTGAGCATCCGATTGTTTTATCAAATGCGGATATAGCAAGCGTCCTGTTAAAAACATTGACGCGGGTATAAGGTTTGCTATAATATGGAAAGGAGGATTTGATTACCTCTATTCCGGTCGGCTGGAGGCTCTTTATCCTGTATATATCATTTTAAGAAAAGGGGATTGTTTTATGAATCGCGAAAAAATACGGGTCGTACAGTATGGCTGCGGCAAAATGGCGAAATACACACTGCGTTATTTGTTTGAAAAAGGCGCCGAGATTGTAGGCGCCATTGATGTCAACCCCAAAATCATCGGCATGGATGTTGGCGACTACGCCGAGCTGGGCGTGAAGCTGGGCGTAAAAATCAGCGGCGACGCCGACGCGGTGCTCGACGGCAGCGACGCCGACATTGCAGTGCTTACCCTGTTCAGCTTTATTGACGATGTCTATCCTCATTTTGAGCGTTGCGTCAGCCGCGGGATCAATGTCGTCACCACCTGCGAGGAGGCGATTTATCCATGGACCACCGCCTCCGCTCTTACCAATAAGCTGGATAAGCTGGCAAAACAAAACAACTGCACCATTGCAGGCTCCGGCATGCAAGACATCTATTGGGTTAATTTGATCGGAACCGTGGCGGGCGGCGTACACCGCATTGGCAAGATCGAGGGCGCGGTCAGTTACAACGTGGAGGACTATGGGCTGGCGCTTGCGCAAGCGCATGGCGCAGGGTTGACGCCCGATGAATTTGAGGAGCGAATCGCCCATCCCGTCACATTGGAGCCGGCTTACGTCTGGAATTCCAACGAAGCGCTCTGCAATAAGATGGGCTGGACTATCAAATCGCAAACGCAGAAATGTGTGCCCTATTTTTATGATACAGACCTGTATTCGCAGACATTGGGCCGGACCATACCCAAGGGCTATTGTATCGGTATGAGCGCGGTTGTTACGACGGAAACATTCCAGGGGCCCATAATCGAAACGCAGTGTATCGGTAAGGTGTACGGTTCAGATGACGGTGATATGTGCGATTGGAAAATCATCGGAGAGCCGGACACGACTTTTTTTGTTAAAAAGCCCGCCACCGTCGAGCATACCTGCGCTACGATTGTCAATCGCATCCCCAGTATCCTGAACGGCCCGGCCGGTTATGTTACGGTTGAAAAACTAGAGCCCGTGGAATACCTCTCTTATCCCATCCATCTGTCATTAAGATAGGCCTTTTACCGTACGAGAAAGGCGCCCGCGTGTTCTTCGCGACATGCGGGCGTTTGGTTATTCAGATGGAGATCTGTCCAAAATGTCCAAAATTATCTCTTGACAGACGGCTATGAATATGGTAAACTCTTTAGGGAGGTTATCAGTTGATAACCGCTTTATTTGCCTCTATGGTTAGTCCCAACTTTCCATAGGTTAATATCGCTGATTGCATACATACCAATCCTTTAAGGGGAGGGAATCGTTCTTGCAGACTCTTAAGGCAACGAAGCCCAGCGCGACTGTTCGTGTGGTAAAAATTAACGGCGGCGGGCCGCTCAAACGCCGGATCATGGAAATGGGTATTATCAAAGGCGTTGAGGTCTATGTTAGAAAAGTCGCTCCGCTTGGCGACCCGATAGAAGTTACGGTACGCGGCTACGAGCTGTCTTTACGCAAATCAGACGCTGAACTTATTGAAGTAGAATAATTTACCATAAACGAAAATAGATATATGCTGCTATCATGGGGCGTTGCGTATCGCCGGACTAACGCAATCCACATTGAAACGGAGGATTTTTCAGTTGTCTATTAAAATCGCGCTTGCCGGAAACCCTAACAGCGGCAAGACTACCCTATTTAACGTTTTAACCGGTTCGAACCAGTTCGTAGGTAACTGGCCGGGCGTTACGGTGGAAAAGAAAGAGGGAAAACTAAAGGGTCATAAAGATGTGACTGTGACAGACTTGCCGGGAATCTATTCTCTTTCCCCGTACACGCTGGAAGAAGTGGTCGCCCGGAATTATTTGATTGACGAACGCCCCGACGCTATTCTAAACATTATTGACGGTACGAATCTGGAACGCAACCTGTTCCTCACCACCCAGCTAACCGAAATGGGTATCCCCATGGTAGTGGCCATTAATATGATTGACGTGGTAAACAGGAATGGCGACAAGATCAACACCGCGCGGCTTTCCAAAGAACTTGGGCGCCCGGTGGTGGAAATTTCGGCGTTAAAAGGGACCGGCGTGGCGGAAGCGGCAAACGCGGCGGTAAATGCGGCTAATGGCGCAAAGACCGTGCCTCGGCATAGTTTTTCCGGCGGAGTGGAGCATACGCTGGCGCATATAGAAGAAGCCGTTCTCCATAATCTGCCGCAGGAACAGCAGCGTTTCTTCGCTATCAAGCTGTTTGAGCGAGACGAAAAAATTATAGCCAAATTAGGTTTGAAACCTGAACAGACGGCGCATATCGACGATGACATCAAACGTCGGGAAGAAGAGCTGGAGGACGACAGCGAGAGCATTATCACCGCCGAACGGTATACATACATTGATTCTATCATCAAGGACTGCGTAAAAATCAAGAACAGAGGTCGAATATCTGTTTCGGATAAAATTGACAGAATAGTTACAAACCGTTGGCTCGGTCTGCCGATCTTTGCGCTGGTAATGTTTATTGTCTACTATGTGTCCGTAACAACGGTCGGCGCGATTGCCACCGATTGGGCAAATGACGGTGTGTTCGGCGACGGCTGGCATTTGGCTGGCGTTGGCGCCTCTGCTTATGAGGAAGCCGCTGCGGAATATGAAATTGAGCGGCTTAAAATCGACGCGTATGTGACCGCCGCCAAAGAACCCAGCCCAGCGGATTTCGGCGTATGGGTTCCCGGCGCGCCTGTTATTATCGGCGGCGCGCTTGAAGCCGTGAATTGCGCCGAATGGCTGCAAGGCTTGATTCTTGACGGTATTATGGCGGGAGTCGGCGCGGTTTTGGGATTTGTGCCCCAAATGCTGATTCTTTTTATCTTCCTCGCTTTCTTGGAAGCCTGCGGTTATATGGCGCGCATCGCCTTTATTATGGACAGAATTTTTCGTCGTTTCGGTCTTTCCGGCAAATCCTTTATCCCGATTCTGATCGGCACGGGCTGCGGCGTTCCGGGTATTATGGCTTCCCGCACCATTGAAAGCGATCGCGACCGCAAGATGACCATTATGACGACGACATTCATCCCATGCAGCGCGAAACTGCCTATTATCGCGCTGATAGCCGGCGCCGTCTTCGGCGGCGCGGGATGGATTGCCGCCAGCGCGTACTTTGTCGGCATAGCGGCCATTATCTGTTCCGGCATTATTCTCAAAAAAACCAGACTCTTCGCCGGAGACGCCGCGCCATTCGTGATGGAGCTTCCCTCGTATCATCTGCCTGCGGTTGGCAATATTCTCCGCAGCATGTGGGAACGCGGCTGGTCGTTCATCAAAAAGGCCGGAACTATCATCCTGCTCGCCACGATTTTCGTTTGGTTTACTTCCAGCTTTGGTTGGGGTGAAGACGGCTTCGGCATGGTGGATATGTCTGACAGTGTGCTGGCTAAAATAGGCGGCTTTATCGCGCCCGTCTTTTCTCCGCTGGGCTGGGGCAACTGGAAATCCGCCGTCGCCGCGATAACCGGCTTGATTGCCAAAGAAAATGTAGTCGGTACTTTTGGCATCCTGTTCGGCTTCGCCGAAGTCGCCGAGGACGGCGCGGAAGTTTGGGCCGAACTAGCCGCCAGTTTCACCGCTTTAGCCGCTTACTCTTTTTTGCTGTTCAATCTTCTGTGCGCGCCCTGCTTCGCCGCGATGGGCGCGATTAAGCGCGAGATGAACAACGCCAAATGGTTTTGGATCGCCATCGGGTATCAGTGCGTATTCGCTTACATTGTGGCTCTGTGCGTTTATCAAATCGGTATGCTGTTTACAGCGGGCAGTTTCGGAATCGGCGCGATCGTGGCGTTCCCTCTGCTGGCCGGTTTCCTGTTTCTATTATTCCGCAGGGGGAAATCGGCGGCGGCGCGAAAGCCCGGGGACGTAAAGGCGGCGGCCGCTAGGGGGTAAGATATTTATGAATGTTTTTTTATTTGAAAATTTCGGCACTATCCTAGTCGGCGTTATTACCGCTGGAATCGTGGCGTCGATTGTTACGAAACTTGTTAAAGATAAACAAAAGGGAAAATGTATCGGGTGTGACTGCGCGCGCGAAAGCTGTGATTTTGCCTGCCACACAAAATAGTATGACCTGCCGGCGTGTAGATTCCCATCATATCCCCGGCGAATTTTCCGGTAATGGCTTGTGAAGTATTTACTCTGGGGAGGGTATAATGGAAAATACTGTAATACGTGTAGATGGCATGTCCTGCAGCCACTGCGAAATTGCCATTCAGGATGCGGTACGAAAATTGCCCGGTATTAAGAAAGTCAAAGCCAACAGACGTAAAAAAGAGGTTTCACTTGTTTACGAGGCTTCTCTTGTGACGTCAGAGCAAATCACCGAGGCGATAAACGACACAGGTTATAGCGTTATCGCGTGAGTTTATTATAATATTGAAAAAGGGTTCTTGTTTTCACAAGAACCCTTTTATCTTAAAACTCCAGCGCCGACCCGCGTTCGAGCCGGGAAATCCTCTCCTCACCCTGAACCGCCAGTTCCATGAACTGCTGAATATTGTCGCGCATAATGGGCAGGGCGTCCTGTTTATACTGACTGATAGAATCCAACGCGCCCATCACGTCTTCAAAGGCGATTTTCAGCGTTTCCACAGAAACCCCGGTTTCCATTGACTGGCGCTGTATTTCTGCGCCCTGATCCTTGAGCATTTTTGAAGTGCCGCTGATTATATTATTGGTGGCCTGGTTCAGCATTTGAATCTTCTGAAGCACTATCTTCTGGTTATAGAGCGCGCCGGCGACAATAACAGCGGTGCGCAGCGCCGACATGGTAACGGTTTTGGCGCGATCCACGCCGCGGATCAGTTCCTGGTTGTTGCGCCGCACAACCTCCATGGCGATGATACCCTGTTGGTTGACAACCACCATCTGCTGTATATCCATAACGCGTTGACGCAGCGGAAACAATATCTCTTCCTCCACAAAGCGGATCTTGTCGGCGTCCCAGTTCTGGCTGCGCGCTTCCTCCAGCTTTTGAGTTATGCACTCGTCCATCATCATGCCCATCTCGGCTTCTTTAACGATCCTCTTGGTCAGTTCCCGCAGGTTTTGTTCCTCCAGCTCCAGCGTGGTGTTATCGTTTTTCAGCGTGGATTTGCCTCTGTCCAGCGACTGGGCGATATCCGCTATTACGCTCTCCGATTTTTCATATTTTTCAAAATAGGCTCTTACAGGGTTGAACAACTTACCCAGCACTCCGGTTCTGGTGAAATCTATGCCGCTGGGGTCGAGCGTTTTGATCTCTTGGTGCAGATCAGTCAAGTTTTTTGAGATTAGCCCGCCCTCAGCGCCGGATTTGGACAGATCGCCCACTGTGGTTTTCAGCAGACTATTCTTTGAGGCGGATTTTTTCATGGAATCAATGCCGAACGACTCAATGGACTGCAAAATCTGGCGGCGTTCGCCAAGCGAATCCATATTGACGTTCATAACCGCCTGGGCGTTATTTTCAGCCTGATGCCGCAGTTTAACCTTTTCAGCCGGTTCCGCCTGAACCTGAGCGGTTACTTGCTCCTTCAGGTCTATCGCGTCCACAACCTCCATCGAAAAGCCCATTTCAAATACTCCCTTCTCGTTAAATTCCTTCTCGTTAAATTTCCGCGTTGAACAGATTTTGGATCTTATACGCCACATCCTCCGCATCAGCGTTGATACTTGCCGCCTCGTTAATGCTGGATATCGACTGCAGCGCGCTGATGTCGGCTTCATACCCTATGGTGTATACAGGAATTTTCAACCCCTCTATCATCGTGCGCGTGTCTTTTAAACTAGCGCCTTTATTGGTTTCTCCGTCCGTCAGCACAAACAGCATATATTTGGCGTTAGGGTTAACCCCTCGGGCGTCGGTCAGCAGCTTTTCAGCCACCACAATAGCGTCGAACATAGCAGTGCCGCCGGCGGCGCTCATATCGCGCACCGCGCCGGTGAACAGAGATCGTTGGTTCAGGTCGAACTTGCCTATGGGCAGGGCGATATTCACGTCATCGGAGAACGTCACCAACCCAACGGAATTTTCCGGGCTTATCATATTCGCGCCGATCAGCATCGACTGTTTTAATTGATTCAGTCTCGCGCCGTCCATACTGCCGGAAATATCGGCTACAAAGACGGCCACAATCTCGCGGCCGCCCGATTTTTTTTCCTTCCACAGTTTCTGAGCTTGCAGGAGAGCGCTGCCATTTACCCCGGATAATTCAAACACATAGTCGTTGTATTGATTAAAACCGTATTTTTCAGCCAGTTTCTGGCTTTCATCCGTCTTGCAGTACGCGATAAACTGATTTAAAATCTCCTGCTTAACCGGGGACAGCGAACCCAGCGCGTACAGCGGACTGTCATGGCGAACGCCAAATGGCGTGAATTCGTAGTCGGAACGCAGATCGGGCGAATTCGCGAACTGCTGGGCTTCAAACACAAAGCCCTCCAACGCTCCGGACTGCGCGGATTCTTTCATTTGCAGCGTGGTGTACGCCACAAATGGTATGTTTTCTTGAAAGCCCTCAAAGGCGTCCACCGCCGTATCGCTGAACGGGTTGGATTGATCGAAAGAGTACACTGTAGACATGAGGAAATTCGCTCCGGTGGAACTGGACAGAGGGTTAGCGTAACCCATAATCAGATCGCCGGCGGTCACGGCCTGCACTATGGAGTTCAGACCAGTGGAACCGTATTTATCCATAATATCCTTCTGTTTGGCTTTGGACAGCACAATGCCGGCCACATTTCCGGCCAGCCGTTTTTCCGCCAAACTGATCTCCACGCCGTTCGCGGCCAAAGCGTCGCCCCAAAGCTCGTTGGACGGCGTAAAGGCGTCGGGCGTATACTTGCCGGATGAAATATAATCCATCGCCAGGCCGGAAGCCATGCCCCTGACACGGACAGACACCGGTGATCCGTTGACATTCGCGCCGGATCGGTTAAACGATTCGGCCATATCCACCAGCCAGCGGTCGGTATCCGCGGCTTTATTGGCGGACACAGTGGCCTTTTCGGTTGAAGAGAAGATCTCGATAAAATCTTGTGTGGTGTTTTCTACCTGCTGCGGGTATTTGGATATATCGGGCAGCGTATCGGCGACATCTATGGGATTCAGTTCCACCTGGTCTTTCCTGGGGGGCAATGTGTTTACGCTGATACGCTTATACAAGCGTTCCATAGTGGAGAGCGCCTGTTCTTCCGTCGCCTGGCTGGTTGTTTTACCAGCGTAGCGCGTTCCGTTCACAACCAAAAACGTAACGCCGAACACCAATACGGCCAGCGCGGCAATAATCAGCAAACCCTTGTTGGAACGGGGCGGCATGTTATCATCCTCTCAAACAGTTATTTATACCATTTGGTATTGTTAATAAGCGTGTCGATTTCCTGAAACGCGTCCATATTGTTCAGTTCTTCGGGATCGTTCAGCTTGCTGAGTTCCAATATCAGTCTGTCCATTTTAAGCAGTATATCCTCGTTATAATCAATAGTTTGATTCAGGAAATCGTGATATTCGTTCAGCAGGGCGCGTTTGGCTTCGAAATGCCGGCCTGACGAATGAAACGGCTTTTCGTATTCGCTCTCGTCAAAGGCGTAAAGCCTGTTCAACACACTGCGCGTGTTTAAGCGGAGTATCTTTTTCACAGCCTCGATTTGACCCTGGAACTTATTAAAGCTTAATTCCGTTGCCTGGAACTTTTGCAGCAGGATGTCCGTTATCGTACGTTCCTTTTTCAACATACGCTCCAGCTGATTTTTTATAGACTGAAGGGAAGAATCGAATGCCTTACCCTCTCTGCTGATATATTCTGTCAGCAGAATTCCGCAGCTTTCCAGCGTTTCAAAACGTCTGTCAGCGATTTTTGCGGGAGGCGGCGAGATGGCGTACAAAATTTTATAATTCCCGTACAGAAACACCGCGATGGTTAAAAAGACCCACATAACGCCGAACGCGGTAACCATCGCGCTTTGGCCGAAGATTTCCAGCCCCAGAAACGCCTTGGAGAATATAACTATATTTAACAGTGAAAGGCTGACATTCATCGCAACTAATCTCGCCGCACGGTTCATAAGCTCCCCCCTTGTTTTTCATGGCGGAAAATACGCCTGCGCTAATATATACGGTTAAATCCGCAGCCGGGTTTGATCCCGGGCGATCGACCCTGTTGTATATTATATCAATCCCGCCCGAATTTGGAAAGACCCGCGCATGGAAAAAGGCCGCGAACCTGAAAAGATTCGCGGCCTTTTTACCTCTCTTTAGTATGATCGCTGACGCCCTTGTCCTTACCTGCAAACTCTCCGCGTTTGCTGCGTTTCTCAGCGATTTTGTTCCGGTAATCCTCAAGGGTTCCCTTGGGGTGTGTTCCGCCCTTATCATCGCGTTTTTCAGGAATTCTGTCCCGAGTATTCTCAAGGGTTCCCTTGGGGTGTGTTCCGCCCTTATCACCGCGTTTCTCAGGAATTCTGTCCCGTGTATCCTCAAGGGTTCCCTTTTGGTATGTTTCGCCGTTTACCGTTAGGTATTCGGGAAGGGCGTCCATGGATTCCGGACGGTTTTCGGAATACATCGGCGGATCCAATTCATCAAGGCGCGGGGCGTTATTTACCCTTATAGCCCCTGTGGCGTCGTCCTTATACGCCAAACAATATTTTTCATAATTAACTTGCGCATGACACAGAGCCTCGCATATCTGCTGCTTAAACTTATCATCTATCCCGGCGTATCCGGATTTAGCGTCGGGCTTGTAATGAAACGCGACGGCTTTCGCGGCGTTCACATTTAAAGCCGCCCGCGCGATATCCACCATGTTTGCCCTCATATCGCTGAACGCGCTTTTACTCAAGAATTTCTCGCTTAAAACAGCGCGGCTGTTATCCATAAATATAAGCGACAGACGTTCCTGATTATATCCGCCGGCGTATAGTTCCTCCGCGTAGCGTTTCAAGTTCTTGGATGTGTTCTCCAGTCTTTTTATCTGCGCGCCCTCTCTGGAGACAATTTGAGAATAATATGTAAAGAATTTATGAAGCGAAGACAGTTTTTTTATTTGAGCCGCACCTGCGCCAAATTCACGCGTTAACCTTTCGGCGGCGGCTTTCGAGAATAAACCGCCGATTCCCTCGCTATTGATCATATGATTTATTGTTTTTTCCGGGATTCCCGTAAACTTATACGCCAGATGGGCAAATCGTCGCACATCGGCGGCATATTGATTGTTATACGAATTGGCGGCCGATCGCTCGCTGCCCCGCAATGGCTTATAGGCGTTGAAAACATCGCCGGGCATGTCTATATAACCCTTTTTTATCAACTGAACATATGAAACCGCCTCGGATCCATTGGTTATGATATCGTCTTCCACTTTAACGCCGAACGTGCTTAAAGAGTCCGACGTGTTCGCGGCAGTCAAAATATCCTCCTGCGACGGCATCAAAATCGCGGATTCCAAAGATGGATGGTTATGGACGAAAATAGCGCTTTTTGCTTCTAAAAAAAGCGCCTCTTTAATAAAATTTCTAGGATAATAATCCACCTGATCTATGCTTCCCTCAGATAGAATCTCGGTTTTCAGCACTTTGTGATCAGCGTCTAAAAAAGCGGCGGCCAGATATTCTTTATCCATCTTGCCTGAATAAAACTCAATGAAATATTGTTTGGCTTTCTCGGGATCATCAAGAATATACTGTCTGCTGTCGCCAACTAAATTCATTTCGGAAAATAAATTTTTCAGTTCCAATAGATCCGTCAGTTTTTCACGCTGATCAGTATTATCACATATTAAATTCGCCATAGGTCCGATCTGTGAGATATTATGTTCACTGATAAACGCGTAAAATTTATTTCTGTCAATCCCGGTAAAATCATGCAGTAATTCATAAAAACTATTGATATCGTCCATTAGAATCCGGCACGCTATACGCGGCTGCCGCGCGGGACTGCGGACAGCGCGAATCTCCTTTCTGAAGTTTTGTTATTATTCGTCTCCTACTTCACAGGGGTCGTCTTTTCTAAACGATCAAACAATTCAGACATTTCAATCAGGTCCCGGATGGCTTTAGGCGCTTCCTCGCTTTTCAGCGCGTCAACGCCGCCTCTGCTTACCAGTTCCATTATTTGATCTCTGTCAATTTTTGATTCCGGTGATAATTTGTTTACCAGTCTAACCATTTGTTCAATTTTTTCAAGATTCATAAAAGGGTCAACCTCCTAAAATATATCAAAATTAGATATAAATATATATAAAAATATAAAATATATCATCAATACTATAACAAAATAAAACGTTCGCCGCAATGGAATTTCTACCCTGCAGATTTGATGTTTTGAGTAATAAATTGTTCTTTATCTAACCTATTCTTAAGAGTAAAAAGTTTCTAAGCTTAAATAAGTTAAAAAATGGTACGCAAAAAAGAGAGCTTCCTTTAAAAGATCGTATGTTCGAATCTATGAAATTATGATAAATGGCGTATTCCTAGGCAACAGCCTTAAAGTTAGGTAATCTTTGATGTATTTTTTGTCGAATAATTCTAAATAT
>JAITDJ010000175.1 GCA_031282635.1 Clostridiales bacterium | reverse complement strand
CAAGCATCCCGGATCCGATGGATTTAAGAGACGCGTCCGTCTGATAAAATTCATTGCTGCTTTGCTGAGGATTCAGAAATGTCTCAATGCGGCCCATCTGATAGGGACCTATAATCTTGTCCATAAAAAGACGGTTTTGATTATTCAAATCCCAAAAACACAGGCACAGAATCAGAATAACCACCGATAAGGCAATCAGCATGTACCGTGGCCTCAAGGTGGATGAAAATATCACACATACGCTGATGAAGGCTATTACCATGCAAGCGGACAAAGCGGGCTGCTGCATAATAAGCGCAGCGGGAACGGCAACCAGTATCGTAATCACAATTAAAACGCCTGCATTGTTTATCGAATCCTTGCGTTTGTCAATAAATCCAGCCAAAAATAGGATAATAAATATCTTTGAAAACTCAGAAGGCTGAATACTAAAACTGCCGAATCGGATCCACCGGGCGGTATTGGTAGCGTCATCTTGCCCTACCGCCATAACCACTACAAGCAGGATAATCATTAAAGCGTATATCAGCCAATAAAACCGGACTATATAATGGTAGTCCATAACGGTAACAACCGCCATAATCACCAGCCCGGACATGAAAAAGAGCTTCTGGCTGCTATACGCTCTAATTACGGATAACAGAATTGTTGTGTATGACGCCGCCGCGCCCACCATAATCACGCCGAAAGTCGTAAAGCCGACGACCAGCAGCGCCAATAAAAAATCAAAATTCTGCCATTGCCTGCGTATACTCAACCATAACACCCCCATTCACTACCATAATTATGTACATTATGTAAGATTTTAATCATTATTTATAGTATATTACTTTACTCCCTGCGGTTCAACTGTTCTTTGAATTTTCGAATGTTCTTAATGGGTATGTTCGCGTTTAGCACCGGCATATATTCCCCCTGCGAATCTCCAATAGGCGTTTGGGTTATCTGAATATCCAGAGCCTCGGCGTCAATATCCATATATATATTTAAAGCTTTGACAATATCGTTCTTCAGCATTTCAAGCACTTGATTGGAGCAATTGGTTCTGTCGTTCACCAGCACGACCTTCAGTCGGTCTTTAGCCGTCTTTTTAGAGGGGTTTCTTCTCCAAAGTATATTGAACATATCCACAAGTATCACAGCTCCTAACTGCCGAATCGGAAGAATCTTAATATTCTGCCCAAAAACCCTTTTTCCTGCTGAAGTTTCATAAGCGGTACAATTTCCCCAAGCAGCCTTCGGGTGATATTGCGGTAGGCGCGCCCTGCCCACGAGCTGTCATCCGCCACACAGGGATCTCCGCGGTTGGTGGAAATCACAATACTTTCGTCATCTGGAACTACGCCGAGTATTTCAATAGCCAATATCTCCATAACGTCTTCTATGGTCATCATATCGCCCCGCTTTACCATTTCCGGCCTGATTCTGTTTAAGACCAGAAGAGGGTTGCGCAGATCATTCGCTTCAAGTAAGCCTATAACGCGATCGGCGTCACGTACGGCCGATACCTCGGGCGTTGTGACCACTATGGCTTTATTGGCGCCGGCTATGGCATTTTTAAATCCCTGCTCAATGCCTGCCGGGCAGTCGATTATCACATATTCAAATTCTTCGCGCAGCTGTTTGCAAAGTTTTTGCATCTGCTCCGGCGTCAGCGCGGATTTGTCTTTGGTCTGCGCCGCCGGCAGCAGGTAGAGGTCGCTGTAGCGCTTGTCTCGTATCAATGCCTGTTTGAGCCTGCAGGCGCCTTCTATTACATCGACGATGTCATAAACAATCCGGTTTTCCAACCCCATAACCACATCCAGGTTCCTTAGCCCGATATCCGCGTCCACCATTACGACTTTCTTGCCCACAATAGCCAGGCCCGTGCCGATATTGGCTGTAGAAGTGGTTTTCCCGACACCTCCCTTACCGGATGTTACGACGTAAACTTCTCCCATTTGATTCCCTCCCGCGGTTTATCTCAGCCATGATTCAACGGAGCGATGTAAATAACGCCTTCTTGTATATAAGCGTATGACGGCGTATTCTTGTTTCTGTTCTTCTTTTCTTCGGGAATGTATGTGATAATGTCGCAAATGCGTAATTGCGTCGGAGTCAGGCGCAAGGCGCATACATAGCTGTAAGCGTCGCCGGCGCATCCCGCGTGCACCAAGCCTTTTAAGGAGCCCATTACGATGATATTACCTCTGGCTATAATTTCCGATCCGGGATTCGCGTCGCCCAGCACCACCACACTGCCGTTATAACGAATGGATTGGCCGTTACGCAGAGCGCCTTCGTAATAATATGTCAGCTGTTCGTTACGCAATTGCATTATGCTGGGCGGCGCCAAGCCCAGCCGCACCGCCGTGCTGTCGCGGCCTTCATGGGCGTCGGCCGACGCCGTTACGGAAATACTCAGATTGGTTTCTTTATATATTATATCAAGCATTTCAGCCTCTTCGGCTTTGTTAAGCGGCCTGCCTGAAAACGTAATGGCTGTTTCCGCGTCTTCAAAAAATGTTTTGGCCTCCAGCGTTTTCAACCGGAGAGCCTTCTTAAGAGTATCCAGATCGGCGCGCTCGTCAAGCCAAACGTTTATGCCGTTTGTCGTCCCTTTAAATACCACAGCATTTTCATCATGCAATCATCTATCCCTCCAGATTCACCTGATAAGCCCGTTTACGACATCGGGATACTGAGGCTCGTTATCCAGGCCGAAATACTCGTTCATTACCTTTAAAGCGATCTGTGAAGCTAGGGCGGGCAT
>JAITDJ010000144.1 GCA_031282635.1 Clostridiales bacterium | reverse complement strand
TTGTATTTAATATCGTCTATCAGTTTACAGAGAAAAATTCCCTGGGTATATCTATAATTCTATTAACTATTATTATTCGTTTCATTATGCTGCCTCTGGCTTTTAAATCTCAAAAATCCATGATGGCGATGCAGAAGCTGGCGCCTGAGATAGACAAGATTCGTAAAAAATACGGTGATTCAAAAGATGTTGAAATTCAGAAAAAAATGAATACCGAAATGCAGGCGCTTTACGCTAAAAATAAGGTTTCGCCTTTCGGGGGCTGTCTGCCCCTCATAATACAGATGCCTATTTTTTTCGCGCTGACTTACCTGATGAACCAGTCGTTTTTATACATAACCAAGTTAAAGGGCGTGTATGACGGTTTGGCCTCACAGATATCCGGCCTGCAGGATAAGATACCTCCTGTAAACGATTTCCTTCAATGGCAGAAATTGGTGGCATTTCTGGGAGATCCGCATGTTCCTTCTAATCTCAAGCCGTTTCAATTTATAGCGACCAATTTGATGCCTGAAAAGTACTTACAGAACGCTGTCCAAGGAATAACCGACGCGCTGGCGCGCTCTAACCTGATTAAGCTTTTAAACCGCCTGACTGAAACGGAATGGGGCTCGCTGTTCAACGGCGCGAACGGCATACAGGGCATAAACGAAATGGCGTCTCCTGATCAACTGGCCTCAATAACCGCTCTGTATCAGCAGAAAAATAATATTGAAATGTTTTTGGGGCTGAACATGCTAAATAACGCCGGATGGATATTCCCCGGTATAATGATTCCCATCCTTACCGTACTTACAACAGTATTATCTTCATGGCTTAGCATGAAGATGACGTCGCAAGTCAATAAAGACGCCAACGCCGCTATGCAGCAGCGGGTTATGATGATTATAATGCCGCTGATGATGGGATTTTTCACAATTAACACTCCGGTCGGCGTGGGTATATACTGGATTACCGGTAATGTGTTCCAGGTTATCCAGCAAGCGTTCCTGAATAGGAGGTACGCCGCAGACGTTCCTGACAATAAACCTACCGGCAAATAACATATGTCTACATTCTTAGATGGAGGATAAAAAGCCAAATGTTGGATAGCATTGAAAGGTCAGGCAAAACCGCTGATGACGCGGTAAATGACGCGCTTAGATTCCTGCGCGTCAGCCGCGAAGAGGTTGATGTGACAGTGCTTGACGCGGGCGCCAAGGGCATTTTTGGCATTGGAAGCAAACCGGCCAGAGTGCTGGTCAAAGTGAAGTTTGATCCCGAAAAAAGAGCGAGACAATTCCTGCGTGAGGTTACGGCGGCTATGAACCTGCCGCTTACGGTTACCACATCGCTTAAAGATAAACAAATGCTCGTTAATCTGTCCGGCGACGACATGGGCATACTGATAGGCAAGCGCGGGCAGACGCTGGATTCACTGCAATATTTGGTTAATCTGATTGTTAACAAAGGCAATGCGCCGTATATCAGCGTAACGCTGGACACGGAAAATTACAGGCAGCGCCGCAAGGAAACGCTGGAATCGCTCGCGGTTAATCTGGCGAAAAAGGTAAAGGCCACACATAAGAATGTGATCTTGGAACCCATGAACCCTTATGAGCGCAGGATCATCCACGCGGCTCTGCAGAATAATCGTTTTGTGGCCACTTACAGCGAGGGCGACGAACCGTTCCGAAACGTGGTTATCGCGCCCAAATAGACTGCCTTGAATGAGATGATTGCGGCCGTTTCCACTCCGGCGGGGCGGGGCGGCATTGGTATTGTGCGTATATGCGGACCGGACGCTCTGCGCGCATCCGCGGAATTTTTTAAATTAAAGTATAAAGGGCCGGTAAAACCCTATACGTTTAGATACGGTTTTATATTCGACGGCGGTTTGCTGATAGACGAAGCACTGTTAAGCTATATGAAAGCGCCGCATTCGTATACGACGCTGGATACGGTGGAGATCAACTGTCACGGCGGTTATGCCGTTGTTCAAAAGGTGCTGTCACTGGCGGTGAAGGCGGGAGCGCGGCTGGCGGAACCCGGTGAGTTTACAAAATTGGCGTTTCTCAACGGGAGGATAGATTTAAGCCAAGCCGAGGCGGTAATGGATATTATCAGCGCGGAATCCGATTATGCGCTGATAAGCGCGGCAAAACAGCTTTCGGGTTCCATTAAGGATAAAGTATCCTCGCTTCGCGCTGAAATATTGGACGCGCAGGCTGTTTTAGAGGTATCCATTGATTATCCCGAATATGAAGACGCCGACAGGGCGGATGTTATACAAAGAATTTCCGAAGTAAGCGCGAAATTGGCTAATATGGCGGTTATGGCCAACCTGGGGGGCGCGTTGGCCAGCGGGGTTAAAACGGCTATAGTGGGTCGTCCCAATACGGGCAAATCGTCTCTGCTTAACGCCCTGTTAGATTGTGATCGCGCGATAGTGACGGAGATTCCGGGTACCACGCGCGATGTACTGTCGGAAAAACTGCATGTTGGCCCTTTGGTTCTTAACCTGATGGATACGGCGGGTATCCGGCAAAGCGGCGACGTCATTGAGCGATTGGGCGTTGAGCGTGCTTTGGCGTGCGCCGATGAAGCCGATTTGATTATTTGGGTGTTGGACGCGTCCTGTGAGATGGATAACGACGATTTTTCGGTGTGGGAGGTTATACGCGGGCGCTCTAACGCGATAGGCGCGCTGAATAAATCGGATTTGCCCCCGGTATTGCGCAAACAGGCGATTATGGACATGTTCGGCGTACCGTTTTTCAATGTCTCAGCAAAGAACTCCCAGGGGCTTGACGGTGTAAAAGCGCATATAATAAATATGTTTTCTGCAGGGGATATAGAGCCCGGCGATCTGTTAACCGCCGAACGCCATAAACAGGCGGCGGAGCGCGCGGCGGCGTTTTTAAAAAGCGCGGCGGAAGCCGCTGTCGCGGGTGTGTCCGACGACTTAATTTCCATAGACTTAACGGAGGCCATATCCGCTTTGGGTGAAATTACTGGTGAAAACGCCGGCAGTGATTTGGTGGACAGGATCTTTTCCTCGTTCTGTGTGGGGAAGTGAAGCTTTTGAATTGGGACGTGGCTGTTATAGGCGGGGGTCACGCGGGGTGCGAGGCGGCTTTGGCGGCCGCGCGCATGGGCTTGAGCGTTATACTCTTCGCTATACAACTGGACAGTATCGCCATGATGCCGTGCAACCCCAATATAGGCGGCAGTTCGAAAGGCCATCTGGTTCGCGAACTGGACGCTTTAGGCGGCGAGATGGCTAAAAACATCGATAAAACGTTTATTCAGAGCCGTATGCTGAATGCCGGCAAGGGCCCTGCGGTTTACTCATTGCGCGCGCAGGCGGATAAACGCCGCTACGCGCGGGAAATGAAGCGCACGCTTGAGAACACTCGGAATTTGTGCATAAGACAAAGCGAGATAATGGCTGTTAAGCTGGACGAAAACGGACGCGTGCGAGGCGTGTATTCGGAATCAGGCGCGTTTTATGAATGCGGCGCTGTTGTGCTGTGCGCGGGTACGTATTTGAAAGCGCGCTGCTTATACGGCGATGTAATACACGAAACCGGTCCGAACGGTCTGCGCGCCGCCTTGGGTTTAAGCGATTCGCTTAAACGCTTGGGTATACGCCTACAGCGGTTCAAAACAGGCACTCCGGCCCGTATAGATAAAAACTCCATTGATTTTTCTGAAATGCGGGTTCAAGAGGGAGATGAGCCTGTCATCCCTTTTTCGTTTGACACCGAACCCGCTTTAATTCAGCGCGTGCAGGTTCCATGCTATCTGACATATACCAATGCGCAAACGCATGAAGTTATCCGCGCGAATCTGCACAGGTCGCCCATGTACAGCGGCGTTATTGAGGGTACGGGCGCGCGCTACTGCCCCTCTATAGAGGACAAGGTAGTGCGTTTCGCGGATAAGGAGCGCCATCAGGTGTTTATAGAGCCGGAGGGCGAGGATACTGCCGAAATGTATATTTCCGGCATGTCGACCTCATTGCCGGAGGACGTGCAGGAGGCCATGTACCGAACCCTGCCCGGCATGAGCGGCTGCCGCGTTATGCGCAACGGCTACGCTATAGAGTACGACTGCATAGATCCCACACAATTAACAACGGGTTTGATGTTCAAAAATATACGCGGGCTGTTTTCGGCGGGGCAGATTAACGGCAGTTCGGGTTATGAGGAGGCGGCGGCTCAGGGCATTGTCGCGGGGATTAACGCCGCGCGGTTTACGCGAAATAAGCCGCCGATTGTGATCGAACGCTCGGAAGGCTATATAGGCGTGCTGATTGACGATTTGGTTATCAAGGGCGCTGACGAGCCGTACAGGATGCTTAGTTCCCGAGCCGAATACCGGTTGCTGCTGAGACAGGATAACGCGGACATCCGCCTGAGACGCAGGGGATATGAGGCGGGGCTGGTAAGCGCGGAAAAATACGAACGGCTCATCCAAAAGACGCAAAGGATAGAGGATGAAATACAGAGGATCCGAAAAATCACAATAGCGCCAAGTCCGGCATTGAATGAGTTCCTGCGGGTTAATGGCACGGCGGAGACTATGACAGGCGTTATATTGGCCGAATTGATTAAACGTCCGGAGCTTTCCTATAACGCTTGCGCGGTTATTGACGCCGGACGCCCGGAACTGCCGGCGGATATACGCGAGCAGGTGAATATTCAGATTAAGTATGAGGGATACATTAAACGCCAGATTTCACAGGTTGAGCAGTTTAAGCGTATGGAAAGCCGTAAATTGCCCGATAATATTGATTACGCCGCGATAAACGGTTTGCGTTTAGAGGCGCGCCAGAAACTGGCCTTTCACAAACCGGCGAATTTAGGGCAGGCCGGGCGGATTACCGGCGTTTCACCGGCGGATATATCTGTTTTGGTTGTTTTTCTTACGGCGTTTCAATCCATGTCCGAGCGCGGCCCAAGATGACTGCGGACACAGAGCGCCGTTTATATTACAGTTTATAAAAAGCCGCAGTTATATATAACATACGGGGCATGTGTTGAATAATATATTAATAGCGTGGATATTTCCCGCGAGGGGCGCCGTTATCCCGGCGTTCCTCGAGTTTATACATAATTATGCCGATAAGAAGTACATACGCCCCTGTAATTCGGAGGGCCAAAAGCAAAAGCAGCGGTTTCCGCTGTCTGAGGAGGAGATATTTTGTCTTTCGGTTTTAATTGGAGGATTAACGGACATGTTCCATTCCCAATCAGGATCCCTGCCGGCGGTTCGGCATACGTCGTTGACGTATTACCAATTACAGGAAAACCTTTTTTCAATATTTTGAGTGAAAACAGTACAATCAAGCTGTTTCTGGACGCCATCGCGCATAATACGGAAGAAGCCGTTTGTTTTATCAGTAAGAATTGCGTTAAATCCATAGATCTGTTTGAATTGAAAGATACGTTTGAGGACGGCGGTTTTAAATATCTCTCTTCTATGGAAGATGCGCCAAACGGAAAGGAGAACCGCAGAACAAATACGGTACTGCTGTTTAACAATAAAAGTAAACAAAAGACGATACTGCGGCTGTATATGGTACGCGAGCCCGATCAGTTCGGGCAATGGAAGATATTTAATGTCGAGAGGGAATAGCGGCTCAAACCGGAGTGTTCCGGCTTGAATACTGGGAGTGAGGTATGCAGGTATTGCGGAAGAAGGCCGCGGATATGGGCGTTATTCTGGACGGCGCCCAACTGCGTGCGTTTCAGATTTACGCGGAAATGCTCGTCCTATGGAATAAGCGTATGAATCTGACCGCTGTAACTCGGCCGGATCAAATAATAACCAAGCACTTTCTGGATAGTTTGTCTTTGCTGCGTTTTTTGCCGAAAAATAGATTTTGTAAACTCCTTGACGCCGGAACGGGCGCGGGGTTTCCGGGGGCGCCGCTGGCCATAGCGGCGCCGTTTTTTGAGGTTACGCTTATGGACAGCCTGAACAAGCGGCTGACATTTCTAAACGAGCTTATAAAAACATTGAGCCTTAAAAATGCCGTGACTGTTCACAGCCGGCTGGAAGACGCGGGGCGGACAGAAGAATATCGGGAGCGGTACGAGGCTGTCGTATCCAGGGCTGTGGCGCGAATGAGCGTATTGGCGGAATATTGCCTTCCGTTTGCCGCGGCGGGCGGATATTTTTACGCTATGAAAGGCCCTGCGGGACGCGAGGAGGCCGTCGGCGCCGAGGGCATAATACGCGCGCTCGGAGGCCGTATTGAGAGCGTCGAGGATATTTTGCTGTTTGACGGCATGTCGGACGAAAATATAAGGCACACTGTAGTGATCATAAAAAAGACAGGCAAAACACCGGTCAGATATCCCCGGCGGTACGTTGAGAGGAAAAAACTATGAGTAAAAAGAACATTGACGGGAATTTCAGGTTCCTTACCCGTGCCGTACATGGCGGCAACGAGGTTGATGCCGAGACAGGAGCAATCCGCAGGCCGATAACGATGGCGAACAGCTACGAACTTCCCTATGACCCATCCGACTTGAACTGGTCAAGCGCAGACGGGCAGATATATACCCGCAACGGCGGCGCAAACCAGCGCTACTTGCAGGAGAAACTCGCCTTGCTCCACAACGCGCCGGACTGCGTGGCGCTGTCGAGCGGCGTGGCGGCATTGTCGGGCGTGTTTTTCACTTTCCTGAAATCCGGCGACCATGTGGTTATGTCGAACTCCACCTACATCGCGGCGTACCGCCTCATAAACGAACTGTTCCCGGACAAATTCGGCGTGGAGAAAACCCTCGTGGACAGCAGCGACCCCGACTCCGTGCGGCTGTGAAGACAAACACAAGGCTGATACACGTAGAAACGCCCTCCAATCCGACCGTCAAAATAAGCGACATCGCAGCGATATCCGAAATCGCCCATGCAAATGGCGCGCTTCTGTCCGTGGACAACACGTTCGCTTCGCCATACAACCAGCGTCCCTATGAACTGGGCGCGGACTTGACCATCGAGAGCCTGACAAAGTACATCAACGGTCACGGCGACGCGATGGGCGGCGCGGCGCTTGGTAAAAAGGAACTGATAGACCAAATCCGCTCCCAGGCGATGGTCAATCTCGGCGGAGCAATAAGTCCGTTCAATGCCTGGCTGATTATGCGCGGCGCTGTGACTTTGCCGCTGCGGATGCGCCAGCACAATGAATCGGCACAAAAGGTCGCTGCGTTTTTACAGACCCTGCCGCAGGTGCGTTTTGTCGCCTATCCGGGGCTTTACGGACACAAGAACCATGAAACCGCTCAAAGGCAGATGCAAAACGGTTTCGGCGGAGTGTTGGCTTTCGGGCTGAACACTGACCACGACGGACACAACAGCTTTGTCAGCAAACTGCGCGTCATCACAAACGCCGTATCCCTCGGACACGACGAGAGCCTGATTGTGTTCCTTGGCGAAAACGACGAACGCCAGTATCTTTACGGCGATGAGTTTCGCGGTGGATTTTTCCGCGTGAGCATCGGGCTTGAGGATGCGGAGGATTTGATTTCCGATATAAAAAATGCTCTATTGGCGTATAAAACTGTTTAACAAACTAATGCCGGAGCGGACGAAAATCGCGCAATACCGTAGAGCGCCGTATGGCGATTACGTTAATGGGGGGGTAAGCAAGGCACGGGTATATACTTTCGTATATTCCCGCGCAGCTTGTTGGTGGCGTCGCCCCCAAGCCCCCGGCTAAAATCGTCGGGCAGGCCGCCGATTTTTTAAGCCGCCTGTCGGCGTCTGCTTAACGCTCCACGTTTGTGATTATGTGCTCATGTCAGCGTTCGTATGAATAACTTTTGCGTTTTGGATGCGCCGCTTCTAACTCGCGTTCCCGTACCGTTTGCTCCGCAAGTTCGTCAGCAGCCGGGGCGTTTAGAATTTTGTTGACATTGTGCCTGGCGGCGGATAGATTTTTTGCATCGCGCTTGAATGTGTTGTACCCGGAGTAAAGTGTTTTCTTTTCGGATTCGAGCGTAGCACATTCCTGTTTGAGCGTCGCCATCGGTGGCAGTTTTCCTTTGAAGCCTCGGTCATTGAAATATTTTTTCGCAGCGCGGCAAAGGGTGCAGTCCGCGCGGTTTGTTTCAAAGAAATCATCGGCGGCTTTCGGATTTTTTATCGCCCGTCATTTTTCGTAGACCGCCCTTGTCTTGCTGTAAACGCCTATCTGTTTTTGCTAATGGAGCCCGATGTTTTTTCACGGACGCTTATTTCTCCCCTTCCCCGCTGCCAATCCACTCAAACCCTTATCCAGTGCTTGATCTATCTCGTCAATGGCTTTCAGCGTTTCCCGGTTAAATATCCTGCTTTTCCTGGGCGTGTACATCATCTGCTTTATCCGGTTCCTCATCCTGACTGTTGCGACGTTCAACCTTTTCCCCTCCCGGCGGGCCGCTGTAAGCCTCCAATTTGTATATGGGCAGGCCCTGCGCGGCAAACTTAGACTCATACTCCGTAATAAAGCGTGGATCCTGCGGTACGGTGTGCAGATTGCGGGAAACATTCCTTATAATCCAGCCGTTTTCCGATAATTGTTCCATAGAGAATTCAAATAGCGGCCTATCGTCAGTTTTGAAATAAATCCTCTCAATACCCAACTCGCGGTAAATATTCAAAAACCGCGCGTGCGTAAGCCTGCGCTTCGCCCATTTCTTTTTATTAGGCCAAGGGTCGCAAAACTGTATGTATAAGGCTTGTATTTCCCCCGTGACAAACAGTTCCGGCAGATTTTCCACGTCGCTAACAATATATGCCGCCGGCGCCCCCGCCGTTACGCGATTTAGACGTGCGGCGGCGGCCAGTATAACGGGGTCGCGTTCCAGCCCGATATAATTGATATTGGGAAAAGCGGAAGCCGCGGCGGCCAGAAATTTCCCCTTCCCACAGCCGATCTCCAAATGAATGGGATTATTATTGCCAAAATACTCTTTCCATTTGCCCCGCAGTTCGCCCGGCTCATTTATAACGCCCCGGTTTTCGCTCAGCTCACGACCGGTCCATGGCTTTTTTCTTGTGCGCATTACTCCTCCGACAGTTCAGTTATTTGTCCGTGGCATTTGTTTAGCGTCCGGCTCATGTAAAGGCGTCAGCCAATATCCGTAATCACCGGCGCGTAACCGCCCCTCGGTCTCGGCGACGGTCTTAAACCGCGTAAATCCCATTAACTGAGCCGCGCTGACATACTGGGGCTCGTAAACTCCAGGCACACCCAGCGCGTATTCCGTTTTATCGTTATTGATCACACGTCCCATAATCAAATGATTGTATTTTTTATATGCCGCCACGATCAGCGGATGGTTTATTATATAGCGGTAATCTATCGGCAGATAAACCGGCTCTTTTATTGAGATACGCACCCATTGGGCGTCCGGCGCGCCGCAATCAAACGGCGTTATTTCTATGTTATTGGCGAATATTTCATTTAAATCACTGAACACGTCTAAATCACTGAGTACATCTAAGTCCGCTTCGGATAAATCAGCGTTCCGCTGCTCTTCCTCGGATAAAGACTGCGCGTCGTCGCTTGCTTTTTCGAGAATCCGATCCGTCGTTTCGGGAGGATACTCTGTCTTTTCCGGCGGGTACTCTGTTTCTTCGGACGGATATTCTGTTTCTTCGGGAGGATACTCTGTTTCTTCGGACGGATACTCTGTTTCTTCCGGCGGATACTCGCTCAGACTGCCGAAAAAATCCTGATCGTCAGCATATTCAACCGCGCCGCGGTCATTATCGGCGGAATTTAACGGATTGCCGTCGGCGTTATCCTCATCTTTATCAGCGGATCCGACCGAAACGGTCTCGGCGGTCGGCGCCTCTATAGGCGGCGTCAAGTTGTTTTCCTGCCCGAGCGTGGCGCCGGCGTCCTGCGCAAGAGCGGTTTCCCGCTCCTTCGAGACAGGATGAAGGCCGCTTCCCTGGAGTATAAAACGGTTCTTCCAAAGGACAGGGCTGTCCCTATAGCCCACCAGCGGGCTTAAGATTTCTCCGCTTCCGCCGGCTAAAATCGCCACTGCGCAGAAGCGCGGCAGTCCCTGGCCGTCCGCTAAGCCGTCCGCATCAAATTCGGTCTTGAACTCGCCCTTCCCCTTGCTGTCCACGTAAAGCGAACCCAGCGTTACACCCGTGTATTTCCCCGTGTCAGACAGGATTAAAACAACTTTATAAGCTGCGTTCGACTTCAAGTCCTGTACCCACAGCGACATCCTGCCGTAATTTCCCCGATCCTCCAGCACGCAGCGTCCCAAAGGGTCTTTTCCGCCCAGATCAAACCCTTTGCTGTCCGATTTCAGCGGAATAAAATACCGATGATAATTCATGTAATCACCCCATGAGATCATATGCGAAGCCCATAGGAATGATGAAATCAGTCTTTCAGCGCGCGGGCTAACCGGATAAATTCATCCAGCGAAAGCGCTTCCCCTCGTATGTCTTCGTCGAAGCCGCAGCCTTTCATAACAGTCAGCAGTTCTTCCCGGCCCTTATTTATCCATGTCTGCGCGCGCAGGCAGTTTAGTAACGTTTTACGGCGCTGCCCAAAAGCCGCCTTAACGCACTTAAACAGCAAATCCTCTTCGTCTGAGCCGGCCCTGGGGTCGATTAATTTCAGTGTCACAACCGCGGAATCCACATGCGGCCGAGGGAAAAAACAATTACGCGGAACCAGGGCCGTAAGGGTTACATCCGCGAAATAAGCCGCGGCCACAGACAGCGAGCCGTATTCCTTACTGCCCGGTTTCGCGCGTAAACGCCCTGCGACTTCTTTTTGCACCATAACGGTAATTACACTCAGCGGAAGCCGGCCTTCCAGCAAGCCCATTAAAACCGGAGTCGTAATATAATACGGCAGGTTCGCGACCACCTTGGCTGTCCGCCAGCCTCGTTCCCTCATCAATTCGCCGGCGTCCATCTTCAGAATGTCCCCCTGGATAATTTCCACGCGATTGTTCCCCGCGAAGGTTTTCTGTAAAATATAGACCAGGCGTTTATCCAGTTCCACAGCCAAAACCGCCGCCTCGTTTTCAGTCAGCGTCTCAGTCAGCCCGCCAAGCCCCGGGCCGATCTCAATTACGCGGTCACCCAGCGTAATCCTGGCGGCCTCGGCTATCTTTTCGGCTACTCTGGGATCCGTAAGAAAATTCTGCCCCAAACTCTTCTTCGGCAGGTAATCATACCGCCGCATCAACTCGGCGACAGCGGCGTGCGTGGCAATACGCGCCGGCATTAATTTAGAACCGCCTGATCCGCCTCCACGGTAACGGCAATAAAATCGGATCGGCCGTAGGTCTTGCCGCCGGCGGTATAGTCCTCGCCGTTTATGGTGGGCCTTACCTTGCCCGCGCCGTAAAAATGCCCTAAAGTATCCGCTATCATACGCAGATCCTCTTCTGTTTCGACGCCGTTATTATCCGAGAAATCTACTGTAATCAAATCATTGAACCGATCGACCTCAATGGCATTGAGAGACGTCTCACCCGGCAGCCAAACATAACCCGACGCCCCCGGCGTTTTCATTTGTTCGGTGAACACGGCCGACAGGTCGCTGTCCGTGTTCAACCGCGTTTCTCTCTCCTCTTTACTGTAGCCTGCCTCCGCCTCGGGGTCAGGGTAGTAAAAATCCACCGGAACAATCAGCGACGCCTGTTCCGTAATCCGGACTAAGTCAATTTCCAGTGAACGGCCGTCTGTCGTGGTATAAACGGTTTTTACGACCCCTACGCCTTTGGCGTAATATTCTTTTTGCTGTCGTCCGTCCGTAAATATGGTAGTAACCTCCATAGCGGCGTAATTTCCACTCGGCGTCGAAACATTGATATCCAAACCCGTTATTTCGGAGTCCCCCGTAGTGTCCAGATTCCATTTTTTTCCTTGCTCAAGCGGCTCTTTCAACAGCAGCATGTCGAGTATGGGTTCAACCGCGGTTAAATTCTCATAAAAATAAAAATTGGGCTCACCGTAAATAAGCTTCAGTTCCCCGTTCTGATACTGTAGCACCTCGGTGGAGGAAACCCTGTCCGACGCGGCCCGGCGCTGTACACGGCTGCCTCCCGTATATGTTACATAGATATCCTGGGTTAGCTCAGGGCTTCCCGGGGATTCGTAACGGTAGTTCGCGTTGGAGCGGACGGGAAAATAGTCGAGTATAGTTGCTGCCGCCGGCTCCGGTATGTCTGTCGCTGTCGGGGTTTCGGTATTACTGTCCGCATTGCCGCAGGATGCTATGATGAACATCGACGCAAACCCAGCCAGTATTATTTTTTTCATAAAAGCCTCCGTTTCGGCGCGTCAGATAGGGATGAAAGGCCGCCTTGACAGCTGATTAACATCAATACCGCTCTTTCTGATAAGCGTCCGTTAATTCGCTTATATCCTCCGCGATTATCTTCCATGTCATCTCCTCGGGCGTGTCCGAAGGAAGAATAGGCGCGCCTTTTTTAATATACTGTCTGATTTTTTTGTAAAATCGCCGCCTGACTCCGGAAACAGGAATAAAGAACGCCTTTATGGCCCTCATCGCTTCCGCAGCCAGTGTATCGTGCGGGATAATTTCTATTTCATCATCCGACTTAACGGTTTCATAGAAACGGCGATACAGCCGTACGCACAGGTAAATGATCAAACCCGCTGCGGCGACTATTAACGCGCCGGTTATGACGTATCTCACAACGTTTTCAAAAATGGCCCAAAACGGCCATTCTTTTTGCGGCTCAATTGGAAAAGGCGAAAAATCATCCGGCGGCGCCGGCGTTTCCAGCAGCGCTTCCGTTTCGGCGACGCTTTCACGCCCGTCTAAAAACCCCAGTGAAAAGCGCAAAAACGCCGCAATCCAGCTGCCCAGCAAAGCAACGGCCCTGTCTAACTTGACGAATCCGGACAGCAGCGCCGCTATTGCCGCGATTACCGCGAACGAGGCAATTATCCTGTTGTTCATAGAAAGCACAGCCCGAATCGGCTGAACGGTGGTCTTTGTAATGAGTTCCAGCGTATCGTCCAAGTTACGCATATGCTGAAACACAATATAACATATAAAAACTACCGCCGCGCTGAACGGCTGAACATAAGCCGCCTCCGGCTGATTGAGCCGCCCGGCCGCGATCGCCAGAACCAGAGCGCAAACGGTATTCGCGGTCACAAACGACGCGCTTACGTCAGGCGCGGTGTCTTTCAGCCGTTTGACAACGGAATATATAACAATTGCCAGCATAAAGGCCAAATACGTCAGCCGCTGATACAGACCGGCGTCCAATATAAGAACAGACAGCGGCATCGCGGCGTGAATCAGCAGGAACAGCGATAAACGCTTTAAATGCCGGCGGAGCAATAAGCATATCGCGTGCGGGACTATAAATAAAATCAATATATACGCGGTCAGCGGTCTGCGCGGCGTCATTGCCGCGGGCAGAACCGCCAAGCTGAAAAATAATGCGAATACGGCCAAACTGTTAATAATGTCCAACACAAACCCGCGCGCTTTAGTCATAATCCAACTCCCCCATAAGCCGATTACAGTACCGCCGTCTGTTCATTCAGCATCGGCGACCACTTAATAATATCCTCTGCCAGTGAAATATTTATTTTGGAATCTTCGTAAGCCGGAATGATCCACAAGGCGCCCGCGCCGGTTTCTCTCAGCATATTGAAAACGTCCAGCAGATCGCTGTTATTATTGGGGGATATGAGTACGTACACGGAATCCGTTTTGTTATATGACGGCATATCGCGTAAACACGGCGTAATCGCGTCGGGTTTGCGATCCAAATCCACGCGGGCCAGAACTTCCAGAATATTCGTGAAATGGCCTGCCCCCGCCCCTCCGGCAATATCGGCGGGCATCCC
>JAITDJ010000125.1 GCA_031282635.1 Clostridiales bacterium | reverse complement strand
AACAAAAAGCAACTGGCAAAACTAAATAAACTCCGCATTGAAGCGGGGTATATGCCAATCGCCGCTTAATCGGTTTCGGCGACGAATGGCGCAACAATAATAAAATGTTCATGGTAATATATAGGCTTTGCTTTTGCCGCTAATTCACCGTTTACCATTAATGGTACTGACTGCATTTATTGACCTCCTAGTCCCCCACGGGCTACTTTGCCGCGAAGCGGAAAGTAGCAGAGTGGGTCATATACCTTCGTAGGGAGTATATGAACGATAGTTGATTATCTTAATCGATAGCTTCTTTGCAGAATTCACCACACTCAAATCGCAAAGCCCTTATAACATGTCATGTCAACCGCGCCAATCAGTTTTTCGGCAGTTCAAAGAAAAATGCGAACACCTCGCGGGTGACTGCCACCTTCAAAGGGTTCGCATTTGTTCCTAATGGCGGAGGAAGAGGGATTTGAACCCTCGCGCCGCTATTCACGACCTACCCGCTTTCCAGGCGAGCCCCTTCAACCGCTTGGGTATTCCTCCCAGACTTTAGATCTTTCAAAAAACGCTTACTGCGTGAATTATAATAATCGATTTTTAACGAGCAGTCAAGCGGGTATTTTTATATTGTTATCTTTATACTTTATTCGCGCATTGAATCGCAAACATGGCAATACGCTTAGTACAGTCGGGCCTATAAAAAGTCTGCTGGTTCCTGCTGATTTCCTTTAACCTCGCGCCGTTATCCGCCGTTAAGGTTCTTACGACATTCGGCAATAATTCTATTTTTTTACAGTATACACCCAAATGATGATTCCGCATAAACTCCGGGTTTTTCTTTTCCTGCCCGGGAAACGCGTCTGTCGCTATAACAGGCTTGCCCAGGCAAACTGCTTCCATCATAACATTAGGACTGGCGCGGGCAATCAGGAAATCAGCCGCGCGCATATATTTATCCAATTCTTTTGTAAACCCGATTATGTTCAGACGTTTGCCCAGATCAGCCGCGTAGCGTATTTCCAATTCCTTGCGGAGTATTTTGTTTGAGCCCGTTACAACGCAGAGCTTACAGCAATCCGCGCGCAATAATAGTTTAACGATCTTCGAACTGCGGCGCGATCCCTGGCTGCCGCTGATTAACAGCGCAAGCGGCTTATCCGATTCATAGTTGAGCCCCTCAATTACAGAGAACTCACCGCAGGACGCGGTAAATTGTTCACGCAGCGGAAAACCGTAGAGATACAGCCTTTCCGGAGGCATTCCGGCTATAATCATCTTACGTTTAGCTTCCCGCGTCGGGCATATAACAGCTTTTGCGCGTTTGTCAAACCATAACGCCGTAACGTTATCCAAATCAGCGACAATTGAAATCAGCGGAATATGGCAATTATGATTTTCCAATATAGTCATTATTGAACCCACAAAAGCCGCGTGAACAGAAATAATAATATCAGGCTTTGATGACTTTATTACACCCATAATACCGCTTTCAGTACCCCACACTGTTATCTTGTTTATAAAACGGTAATGTCTGTCGCTAAAACGATAAATGAGTTCCCACAAAAAAGGAAAATACACCGCAATTGTATTGTAAACCCGTCCGGAAGCCTTAGAAAAGATATTACCCACTGCGAAACCGTCCAAAATCGAAATGTTCACGTCTGGCGACAGACGCTTTATCTGGGCGGAAACCGCTTCCGTAATGCTTTTGTGGCCTTGCCCGGTGCTATTCGACGTAATAAACAGAATATTCAATACGACAGATCCTCTGCTTTTATTCCTGAGTATATATGTTTGCCGCGCGCAAGCAGCCTTTGAATGCGCGGCCTGTTATACCGCTGTATGATGATAAACGGCAGATTCAAAAATATAGATATGTAAATAATAAGCAAAGAAACCGAAAAACCCGCCCAAAGAGGGAACAAAAACGATATGCCGATAATACAAAAATGCGTTAATTCCGCACGGCATGACTCAATTATATAGGACTGCAGGTACTCTGCGTCAAACCTTATTATTCGCTTTTTGGGAAAAAGCTTTTTTATGATGTCGCTAAGCTCAGGCAGAGCGTCTTTCCATCGCCTGACATTGAATATACGCTGATAAATAGCCCCGCCCGCTTCCCAATGTTTTTCACGGAATAATCTATTCCTGGGATTTAACAGACGGGCGGGAAACAGCATGGAGGTAAATGTAACACAAACAGAAAAAACTATGAACACAATCAAGTTATCCGATGTAGTGTCTATATAGCGCCCCCCTCCCAACCACGCTGGCAATCAGTTCCGCTGCAATGACTCTCCTAACCTGGCGGGCAAAGTCAAATCCAGCTTGTAGAGCGGAATATAAATCAAACTGCCTACCAATAGACCGCAGTATACATCAAAGACAGAATGCTGTTTAATAAATACAGTCGACATACATACTGTTATGAAAAAAACAAATGAAGAATACCTCAAAATACGTTTCTTACAAAATGGGCTTGTATGCCTTAACGCCGCGTCTACGGCAAACGCGTTGATCACGTGTACGCTGGGGCAGACGTTGGTCGGTGAGTCTGTAGTGTGAATTAAGCGTACCAAAGCCGAGAAAACATCATTTTTCATATTATCAGTCCGAAGGTTTTGTCCATTTGGAAAAATCATATATATAATATACGCCGCAGCCATACCGGCGCCTAAGAAAAAGATCAATTTATAAAAATTCTCTTTGGATTTGAGACCCGTGTATACACAGCCGAAGGCAATATATAAAAACCACAGTAAATATGGCGCCACAAAAACAGGCAAAAAAGGGATATACTGATCTAATGAAACCTTTACCGCAAATTCGGGAATAATAAAAATCTCCAGAAGCTTAAACCAGATTAATAAAGGCAAAAGTAGCGTCAGCGCCAAAAAATGTTTATATCGGCTCAGAAAATAGTCCCCCTGTCAAAAATAATTTGCCTATATTGAATACTATCATCAGTCGGGATTTATGTCAAGATGAATTAAAAAACAGCGGCTTTGACAAAACACTCATATGTTTTTTCATCAACCGCGTTACCCTGGAAATAATATGCAGGCTGAATTATGCTGTCGTCATATATATATACCAGCTGGCACTTTGACAGCAAAACCGTTTCATCTTCGCTTAAAGCGGGCAATTCAGCGAAAGCGTCCTTCATGGACTTAATCTGACATTCGCCCACCCTATCATACTGCGTAGCAAAATAATCCACGGTTATTACGCTGCCATAATTGTCCATAGTAATCTGGTTGGAAAACGCGTAGTTTTTAAGATTGCTTATCCGGTTGATAAAGGAAATGCGATAGGTATAGCCGTCGTAATGAACTTGAGCCTCTTCATATATAAGCACCAATAAACGCTTCTCCATAAAATCCGTGGCTATTTTGACGGCCTCTTCATCCGAAGCCAGAGGTTCGCCGGCACCCTCAGCCAAAACCGCTTCAAAATGGATCTGATTGATCTCCTTATCTATGGTTACCGAACCTTGCTGTCCGAAAAAAATATAAGCGTCGTCTTCCTCCGTGTACGACTCAACGCCTATAAACGCTTCTGCGTACTTTTCGGCGGATTCATACGCGTTCGGGCGGTATTTGAGCACATAGCAATTAATTATTCCGCGTGGGTTTTTTTCCAACGGAAAGTCACAGCGGTATCCGTGTTCATCAGCATAGGCATTCGCGTCGTTGAGATTGAAACTTGAGCGGGTTCCGAAGTAGTCCGGAAGTACGGGGCTTTGAGTCAGCAATCTGATTGACGCCCCCATGCCCGCAAGCGCTAGGCATATAACAGCCGCTAATTTTTTATTCATACAACGCCTCCGATAAACACGTATAAATATATAAAAAGTATACCCAAATATATCCTGTATTAACCGGATTGAGCCAAGCCTATATATTGAACAGTTCTTTAACCTCCGCCTCCGTCATCAGGCTCAGGAATTGCCCCCCTTCTGAAATGACAGAATCAACCAGATTTTTTTTCTTATTATGCAAGTCCATTATCTTCTGTTCGATTGTATCACGCGTAACCAGATTGAAAACTTGAACCGTGTGTTTCTGACCGTACCTGTGAGCGCGATCAGAGGCCTGATCCATCACGGCGGGGTTCCACCACGGGTCATAATGGATTACCACGTCCGCGCCGATCAGGTTCAAGCCCGTACCCCCGGCCTTAAGAGAGATCAGAAATATTTCCCGATCTCCCTTATTAAAGCGATTTGCCATATCCATACGATCCGAAGCCGATGTGCCGCCATCCAGATAAAAATATGAGAGACCCGCGGCGTTCAGCTCATTTATAAGAATCGAAAGCATAGACGTGAACTGCGAAAACAGCAGCAATCTGTGCCCGGAATCCACAGTCATTTGTATGGTTTCCAGAGCCAGCGTCAACTTGCCGCTGCCCCCCTCGTAATTATCTATAAATAAAGCCGGATGGCAGCAAATTTGCCTCAGTCGGGTAAGTTCCGCCAATATTTTCATTCGATTGCGTGAAATGCCACCGTCCAGATCAAGCAGTCCGCGGGCTTTTAACAAGTATGCCGAATACAGCTTACGCTGATCGGGGGGCATCTCGGCGTACAGGTTTGTCTCAATTTTTTCCGGCAGTTCCGTTAATACGTCTTTTTTCATACGCCTGAGCAAGAATGGCGAGATCTGTTTTCGCAGAGCTTCCGCGCGTTCGGTCTCGTTGTTTTTAACGATGGGCGTTTCATAAAGTCTGATAAATTTATTCAATGAATATAAATAACCGGGCATTATGAAATCAAAAATAGACCACAACTCGGTAAGCGAGTTTTCTATAGGCGTACCCGTCAACGCGAAGCGGTTTTTTGACTTTATCGCCTTTATTGCCTTAGCGTTTTGCGTCTGTGGGTTTTTAATGTACTGCGCCTCGTCGGCTATCAGCGTTTCAAATGATTTTGACTTATATAAATCCGAATCCCGCTTTAGCATGTCATAAGTAGTGATATATATATCCGCCGGGATATCCAGCAAGTCCTTCCGTTTTTCCTGTACACCGTTAATAACCTTGGCAGTCAGAGAGGGAGCGAAACGAATAATCTCATTCTCCCAATTAAATATCAGCGATGTCGGCGAAACAATCAGGCTCCGGGCGCCAGGCGATTGAACGGCAAGCAGAAACGCGATGATCTGAATGGTTTTGCCCAGCCCCATATCGTCGGCTAAAATGCCTCCGAATCCGTAACGCGCCAGCGAGACCAGCCAATTGAACCCTGTTTTTTGGTATTCCCGCAGGTTACCGCGCAATAGGGCGGGCTGATGCGCCCTGGCGTCTTTTATATGTTTGAATTCGGCGGTCAATCGCTGAAAATCAGCGCTGCGGTTAACAGATCTATTGCTTTCCGTAAGTTGATCGATGTATATTGAACGAAACTTCGGCAGCTCCGCTTTGAAACCGCTCACATCTTTTTCGCTTAAATCCAGAGCGTTCACTAAATAAGCGGCGGCCTGGGTATTTTCATCCTCAAGGTCTATAAAGCGGCCGTCTTTTAAGCGGTGATATTTTTTTTTCAGGCGCACGCTTTCCAACGCGTCAATCAGGTCAACAAAAGAATATTCGGATTCATCTATTGTCATTTCCAGCATATCGCCTGAAAGTCTTACACCCATTTTTGACCGCATAGGTCTGGATTTTTGCCGGGCTATTTCATCAGTCGCGTAAATCCGCGCCTGATCTTTTAATTCGTCCAGTCCCTCTTGCAGCAACCTGTATATATCGTCATTGCCGTACAGCCGGTACACACCCAGGTTCTCATCGGGCTCGAACCCGTACACGCGCAAATGCCGGATAATACGGTATTCGTAAGGCAAGTCGCGCGGAATTATCTTTTCCCGCGATTTTAACGGGTTTACTTCGACATCACCGTAACAGAATGATACACGGCATATAATAGCGTCGCCTTCGGCTTCAAAATACAGATTCGGAAACATCGGGCAAGCTTTCGCGTTCTCCAATTCACCGCTTACCTCGCTCACAAACCGCTCTCTCTGAAGATAGGGCAGAATTATGGAAATAAACTTAACCCTTTCTTCATCCTTAAAGGAAATATACGGCGTCTTCGCCGCGTTCAGAGATTCCGTGACAGTTGTCAGAATAGCGCCTCGGTTTTTGTCAGTACGGTAAATAACATTTTCATACAAAATATATTTATATTTTTTTCCATTGAGCGACACCAGATTCAGGCGTTCTCCTTTGAGTATTATCTCCTCGATCCCTGATTCCACCTCAAAACTGATGGAAGGAGGCCCCTCAAGCACTTTCACATCGCCTTTGTCCGAATCCAGGGCCTTGTTAAGACACAGACCGAAAAAATCGTCTGTATTGCGTTCATTAAGCGCCAGATTTCTGGCGTTTTCCTTGGTCATGTACATATAGTTATAGTTATTCATAATTGACCTGCTGATTTCATAATAAACCGCGTTTTCATTCATTATGAATTCCAAAAGCCCTCTGCTGTCCTCATCAAACGCTCCGGCGGAATGTCTGAACTTCAATTTGGAACCATATTCCGCATAAGCCAGGTTGTTTATATTGGAAACAAATTCGTTGATATTTTTTATTATATACATACGGCTATTTCCCACATAAAAATTGAGAAACGGCTCTTTGCCCGCACTCAGAAATAATTTGGGAACGATGCGCAATTTGGGGGTATTTAATGAAACCCCGCCGCTTTCTTTGAAGCTCTCGTCAATTTCTCTATAGATCTGTTTTTCCAGGCTATCCGAGAGCTTGCGCGCCAGCCTGTCCATGGCGGACTGGCTGGATAACGCGTCTTTAGTTTCCAACACAGCCAGCAGGGCGGCTATTACGTGTTTGCAGGCCCCACGCCAGATTGTGCTGCTTTGACAGTTACATTTATACTCATCCAGTTCGCCAGAGCGGTTGAATCTCAAAATAACGCTGTAGCTCTTATAATTGCCAGTCACAGTCGCCATTGCCAGGGTATTATCCTCTTCAAACGAAATACCGATAACTTTACCCGAATGATAATAAATTTCGCCGCGTGAGAACACATCCGCGTTGGAAGCCAGCGAGAGTATGAAACCCTTTGTCAGCGTCCCGCCAATAAGAATCGCCTCTTTCTGAAATGATGAATCATTATGAAATGATGAATCATTAAATTATACTATGCGAAATTTAGACATTCAAGGTTTTTGTCCGGTTATCGGTGGCTATAATTTAAAATAATCTGCAGTCTATCAGGAGTGACTCAAATGGACAATTCACGCTCAATCAAACGATTCAGCCCTTTGGCTCTTTTAATCGGAATCCCCGTTGTACTGGCGGGAGGCGCTATGTTCTTATTCAAAACGGCGTCGCGGTTATATGACGGCACATTACGCCGCGGCGAAAACAGGATGGTAAAATTGCCTATTGTTACAGAATCACAGGAACATGCGATAATGAAAGCGGACATAGAATTCCGCGCGAAGGTTCAGCGTTGGGCTGAAACTGCGCCCAATGCCGAGCATAGGATTATTTCCCATGACGGTCTCTCTCTCTGCGCGACCGCGTATACCCGGGAATCGCCCGATTGGGCGGTCGTTGTACACGGATACGCCGGCCGCGGCATGCAGATGACTGAGGCGGCCAAAGGATTCTACGATATGGGATACAACGTTTTGCTTCCGGACTGCCGAGGACACGGAAAAAGCGAGGGAGATTATATCGGCATGGGCTGGCATGATCGTATGGATATTATTAATTGGGCGCAACGGATTACAGAATGGGATTCCGGCGGCCGTATCGTCCTGTATGGGCTGTCCATGGGCGCGGCCGCCATAATGATGGCTTCCGGCGAAACGCTGCCGGGTAATGTTAAGTGCCTAATAGAAGATTGCGGCTATACATCGGTGACCGAGGAATTTTCTTATCACTTGAAGCACAGTTTAAAGATTCCAAAATTTCCAATATTGAACACGGTGGATTTGATGTGCAGAAGACACGCGGGGTATAAGCTGAAGGAAGCATCGGCTCTGGAACAGATAAAAAAATGCAGGCTGCCGATACTCTTCATACACGGCGGCAAGGATTATTTTGTGCCTACGGAAATGGTATACCGGCTGTATGAAGCCGCGGACTGTGAAAAAGAGTTATTTATTGTACCTGACGCGGGGCATGGGGTATCGGGCAATATCTCAAGGAAATCGTATTGGGAAAAGATAGAGTCGTTTACCAGGCGCTGTTTTGACAGGATTTAAAAATAAAGTGGAAATTTTTATCGGCGTGTGGTAGATTATTATTACTATGACGGCGGATGCGGGGGGGATGATATGCTGAAAAGAGCGGTTATTAAGATCAGCGGCGAAGCGCTGTCCGGAAACGGCGAAGCGTTCGACGACATTACAATAGACAATATCGCGCGGCAGCTTAAAACACTGGCCAAAGTAGAATTATCGCTGGTTGTCGGAGGAGGCAATTTTTGGCGCGGAAGAGCCGGTAAATCATTTTTGGACAGGACGCGCTCCGATCAAATCGGTATGCTCGGTACGGTAATGAACGGTTTATATCTTTCAGAACGTTTT
>JAITDJ010000102.1 GCA_031282635.1 Clostridiales bacterium | reverse complement strand
CGGCAAAGAATTTTATACCTTTAAAACACCGAAAGACAACGTATTTTATCTGATTATCGACCGTCAAAGAGGGAGTGAAAATGTGTATCTGCTTAATCAAGTTACAGAACAGGATCTTATGGCGCTCGCGAAAGACGACGGTAAGGAGCAAATAATAACGCCAACGCCGACGCCAATGCCATCGCCATCGCCTTCGCCTTCACCCACGCCGGCGCATGAACCTGCACAGACGGAAGCGCCGCGATCAGAGCAAAAAAACGGGCTGGATCCAAAGTTGATGATTGTATTGCTGCTGGCCGGCGCAGGAATTGCCATAGGGTATTATTTTAAGGTGATCCGTCCGAAAAGAAAAAAAACCGCCTTTAACAGCGATTTACACAATAGCGGCGATACTGAAGACGAGGGCGGTTTGGGCGAAGGATTCGATTATCGAGAAGATGAAATCCCATATGATCAAGATGACGATTGGGATGATTAATTCCAATTTAATCAAAGCCTCTGTATCTCTTGTATTCTTATACCTTTACTATGCGGCAGGCCCGGAGAATCGTACCGGGCTTGTGCCTATCACTTCTTAGGAGGCGGCAGATGAATCAAGACAACACTCCCCGCGAGTTCACCCTTGAGGAGTTTCGCGCCATAAAAACGCTTGTCACCGAATCGTGCGCCAATTATGACAAGAAATATAATGAATGTGTTGTACTAGACGGACGCTGTTATATATTGAATAACTGTTATACCGGCTCATACTGCAAATACTTTAAGAGGGCGGTGTTACCGCTTGAACCTACGTTGGAAAACCAATTAGATAACAGATCCGATCAACCCTTCGAATCCAGTATGGACAATATTCCATATAAACACTGTGACGCCTGCGGGCTGCCGTTCACCCCAATAATTGACAAAGAAAAATACTGCTCTGTAAGGTGTAAGAAAGCCGGTGAAATGATAAAAAGCCGTGAATTGAAAAGGAAGAAACGGATGGCGAGGCAAAAGAAATATGCGTAGAGCGTGCCCGATACAGGACATAATAGCGCTTGGTACGAGGAAGGAGGATGATAATTGTCCGATAAGCTCCATTATTATGTAGAAATGGAAAAACAGGAAATCAGGCGCTTAATGGGCGACAGCGATGCTTGGTCGGGTTTCCTGCGCGCCGCCGCGCGCTTGTACAAATATTCCTTTCAGGAACAAGTCTTAATATATGCCCAGCGCCCCGACGCCACAGCCTGCGCACCACTGGAAACGTGGAACCACGCAATGAACCGTTTTGTCAAAAGCGGCTCTAAAGGGATCGCGCTTCTCACCGGAGATGGGCGTAAGCTGCGTTATGTATTTGATGTGGCTAACACAGTACCCGGACGGATAGACAGCAGGGAACTCAATCAGTGGATGCTTAAACCGGAGTATATCGAACCAGTTTCCGAATCGCTCAATAAAGCATATGGGATTCAAAAATCCAACCTCCCCGACATGCTCCGTAAACTTGCGGAAAACCAGTCGATAGAATATTATCATTCACATGAGGATGAGTTGACCGGAATCACGAGGGATCACCCCTTCCTTAAGCCTTCGGATATGAATAACCCCGATGAGATACCTTTCAGCCTGACGTCATCGAACGTACAATACATTCTATTCACCCGCTGCGGGATGGACGCGGACGCCGAAAGCCTCCGCGGTAATATGGACGGAATATACCTTTTCGACAACCCCCGGTCATTTCTCTTTTTCGGCGATACGGTAAGCAACATCTCAGAGCGGATATTGCGGGACATTGAAGGGGCGATCAAACGGTTTGAACGCGAACAATCCAGGGGAACAGAAAGGATCGAGCCAAATGGAGATGAAAGAAATTACATATCGCCGGGAGGGCGACATTCAGTTGCCGGATCTGATCTGGGTAGAACCGCCGGTACTGAACAAATACGGGCGGATGAGATACAACTTTCTCAAGGAACACCTGCCGGCGGCATTCCATTGGATGTGGCTGGAGGAAACGCTATACCCGCATTGCCTGGAGATTCAGCAGACAGCGGAACGCCGGATGGAACTCATGATGAAGTATTTACAGGAGAACGACCCGCCGCCGGACAAGGCATCGGATCAAATGGGCTGGGCAGCACACATGAACACGCTCCGGGCAGCGGCGGAAGAAACATTGAACGAACTGTTGTACAGCTTGATTTAGGGCAATTCCAGGATGAAGCGGAGGACTTACCGTCCCCCGTTTTTTCTATTACCGGCAACCGCGCAGGCAATAATAGCGGTAATGCACAGCCTATTGTGGAAACTGAATCCTACGCGCCTCCGGAAACGCAGATAAATGGCACAGAATCAATAAATCAAAGCCCGATTGAAACGCCGCCGCAGCCTCTTATAAACTTCCGTATAACAGACGATCATCTGGGCGAGGGCGGCGCCAAAACCAAGTTTAAAAATAACATCACCGCTATTGAAACATTGAAACAGATAGAAAACGAATCGAGGCACGCGACGCCGGCAGAACAGGAAACACTTTCAAAATACGTTGGCTGGGGCGGAATTGCGCAGGCATTTGACCCCAACAATGAAGGTTGGTCAAAAGAATACGAACAGCTATTAGCCTCGCTGTCGCCTGATGAATACGCAAAGGCGCGGGCAAGCGTTTTAAACTCGCACTATACCTCTCCGACAGTCATAAAAGCTATTTACGACACCGTCGAACACCTGGGCTTCACCGGCGGCAATATCCTGGAACCGTCTTGCGGCATAGGGAATTTCTTCGGCCTGCTGCCGGACAGCATGGCTTCCAGTAAGCTATACGGCGTCGAACTGGATGATATATCAGGTCGTATTGCCCGCCGGCTCTATCCTAACGCCAATATTTCTATAATGGGTTATGAAAAGACGTCTATGCCGGACAGTTTTTTCGATTTATCCATCGGGAATATCCCGTTTGGAGGTTATCGCCTGGCTGAGAAGCGTTACGACAAATATAATTTGCAAATCCATGACCACTTCATTGTCAAGGCGTTGGATCAAACTCGCCCTGGCGGGATAGTATCTTTTATTACCTCAAAAGGTACGCTAGACAAGAAAAGTTTAGACGTCCGGAAGTACATCGCAGAGCGGGCGGATCTTCTGGGTGCGGTTCGCCTGCCGAACGACGCCTTTTTACGAAACGCGGGTACTGAAGTTACCACAGATATCCTTTTCTTGCAAAAACGCGACAGCCTTGTTGCTACACAGCCGGAATGGGTACATCTAAACCAAACTGATAAAGGCATACCTATTAATAATTACTTTATCGAACACCCCGAAATGCTTCTGGGCGAAATGGCTTTCGACAGCGGTATGTACGGTAATCAATCGGAAACGGCCTGTAACCCTATTCCGGGCGCTGACCTCGCGGAACAACTGCGGTCAGCGCTTTCTCATATTCAAGGGAGTTTTGTTGAGGCGGATCTGGACAACATTAATGCCCCTGTTGACAATTCAATCCCTGCCGATCCGAATGTGCGGAACTACAGCTATACGATAATCGACGATAAAGTATATTACCGCGAGAACTCCCGGATGAACCCGGTAGAACTGTCTCAAACGGCTGAGGCGCGCGTTAAGGGGCTGACCGGTTTGAGGGACTGCGTACATGGCTTGATAAATTGCCAATTGGAAAACGCGGGCGACGCTGAGGTCAAAGAACGGCAGGCTGAGCTCAACCGGCTATACGGTGCTTATACGCGTACATACGGCCTTATTAATAACCCGGCCAACGCCCGTGTCTATTTAAATGATTCGGCATATTATCTGCTTTGCTCCCTGGAAGTCCTGGACGAAAACAGGCAGCTTGAGCGAAAGGCCGACATTTTCAGCAAACGTACGATAAAACAGCGTACAGTGCCTACTTCGGTGGATACCTCAAGCGAAGCCCTGGCTGTCTCGATTTCCGAACGCGCCGGCGTGGATTTGAACTATATGTCCCAGCTGACGGGCAAACCGAAAGATATGGTTGCCGCCGATTTAGAGGGCGTTATCTTCCGTCTGCCAAACAGTGGCGGCGATGAACCTGTATATGTCACCGCTGACGCGTATCTCTCCGGAAACGTCCGCGAAAAACTGATGGAAGCGCGGGAAGCGTTAAAAACCTCAGATCAGTTCGCGGTAAATGTCCGTGCGCTAGAGGCGGCGCAGCCTAAAGACCTGACCGCCAGCGAAATATCCGTACGCCTCGGGGCGACATGGGTTGACCAGTCATTTTATGAACGGTTCCTTCATGAACTGCTGGAGAGCTCGTACATCCAGCGGCTGAATGCCCATGTACATTATTCACCGGCTACCAGCCAATGGTATGTATCGGATAAGAATGCTTTTAACATAGGTATTCTAGCAAATGTCACCTATGGTACAAGCCAGATGAACGCCGCGAAGATTATTGAGGAGACGTTGAACCTCAAGGATGTCCGGATATACAAGACGGTTCGCGATCATGAAGGCAACGAGCGCCGTGTTTTGGATAACAAAGAAACCACGCTCGCGCGGCAGAAACAGGAAACCATCAAAGACGCTTTTAAAGACTGGGTATTTAAAGACCCAAAAAGGCGAAACCTATTAGTCAAGCGATATAACGAGCTTTTTAACAGTACACGCCCCCGCGAGTATGACGGAAAGCACCTCACCTTCAACGGCATTAACCCTGAAATAACGTTAAGGCCCCATCAATTGGCCGCTATCAGCCATATTTTGTATGGGGGCAACACGCTCCTTGCCCACGAAGTCGGGGCCGGCAAGTCGTTTGAGATGATTGCCGCCGCTATGGAATCGAAAAGGCTTGGGCTGTGTTCTAAATCGCTCATATGCGTCCCCAATCACCTTACCGAGCAAATGGCTTCCGAATTCCTTCTGCTCTATCCGGCCGCCAACCTGCTTGTCGCTACCGCAAAAGACTTTGAAACCGCTAACCGCCGTAAGTTTTGCGGTAAAATAGCTACAGGCGATTATGATTCTATTATTATAGGGCATAGCCAAATGGAAAAAATACCGGTTTCCGCGGTGAGGCAAGAACGGCTGATTCGGGAGCAGATCGACGAGATTACGCAAGGGATAGAGGAAATGAAGAACGCGAGGGGTGAGCGGTTCACAATCAAACAAATGGAAAAATCGAAAAAAAGCTTGGAGGCCAAGTTAGCTAAACTTTTGGATACTTCCCGTAAGGATTCTACCATTACCTTTGAGCAATTAGTACTACAGCGTAAAAAAAAGTGCTAGACAAATCAAGAATCCTGTGATACAATGCAATTGAGGGTTCGGAGACTGGAATAAAACGGAAACGAGCCTCCGAACAAGGAGGTTAGCAT
>JAITDJ010000091.1 GCA_031282635.1 Clostridiales bacterium | reverse complement strand
GGCGTCTCCGACGGCGTCTGATATGATCTCAACCCCGTGTACATGCTTTGCCCGGCGCGCCAGAAACAATGAAATGGTTCCGATGCCGCAAAACGCGTCGATAACGGTCTCCTTGCCTGTTAATCCAGCGAATTCAAGCGCCGTGTCATACAATATCTTAGTCTGAACGGGGTTAATCTGAAAGAACGACGCCGGAGAAATCTCAAAAAGCAGATCCCCGATATAGTCGTGTATACCGCTCGGGCCATACAGCGAGCGTGTTTGATCACCCAATATTACGTTCGTGCGCGCCTTATTGATATTCAGCGCCAGAGCGGTGAATCCCGGAACAGCTGTCTTCAGCATTTCAATCAACACAGAGGCGGCGGGGAGACCGTCCCCGTTAATCACAAGGCAAACCATGACCTCCCCCGTCGTAAAACCGATCCGCAGCAAAACATGCCGCAGCAGGCCGCTGTGGCTGTTTTCATTATATACGCTTATATTGCATCGGCTGATGTATCCGGTTACACACTGTATAATCCGCGCGTTTACCTCGTGCCCGGCAATACAGTCGGATATAGGGATTACGCGATGGCTGCGCTTGGAATAAAAACCCGTTACCGGTAAGTTTTCCGCGGAAACGCCTACAGGAAAACTCAGCTTGTTGCGGTATCTGAATGGATGCGTCATACCCGCAACCGGCGGTACCGGCGGCGCTTCGAAGCGCCCGATCCGCATAAACATCTGCTCAGCCATCTGTCGTTTCAATTCCAGTTGATACGGATAAGCGCAGTGCAGCAGACTGCAGCCGCCGCACCGGCCTGCGGCGAGGCAAGGCGCCGAGACGCGGCGCCGCGAGGGTATAATGATTTCAAGCGGCTTGCCGACGCAGTATTTTTTTTTCACGCTGATGATGAGTACGGAGACGGTTTCTTCCGGCAAGACGCCCGGCACGAAAACCGTACGACCGTCCTCCATGCGGCCTACGCCCTGACCATCGGCGCCGGCGCCTGTTATTCTTATTGTAAAAATTTGGTTTTTAGGTGCACTCATATAATAGGCCTTTAAAAATCTGAATGTGTGATATTCCTCGACAGTGTCTTGACATACCCTGACCAGCCGCTTTTTATCCCAATCTCTGCTGACAGAGCCTCCTCGAACATCTTAACCTTGGCGTCCATATTATCGACGCAATGCAAAATAAAAGCCTCTATGGTTTTAGGCTGCTTCGGGGAACCGTACTCATATTCGCCGTGATGAGCCAGTATAGAATGCTGCATGAGCGTTTTCAGCCTGGGAGGGAAACTTGGAATTTTATCCGCTTCGCGTGAAATCAACTCAGAGCAGATCACTATATGCCCCAGCAATTGGCCTTCGTCCGTATAATCGTTATCAGGAAACGGCGACAGCTCATATATTTTGCCTAAATCGTGCAATATGGCTGTGGCAATTAGCAAATCACGGTTTACGAATCTATAACGGTCGCTCATGAAATCACAGATTTGAGCGACGGAAGCGGTGTGCTCAATTAACCCGCCGAAAAAGCTATGATGCATGTTCTTTGCCGCCGAATGGCATTGGAATGCGGCGGCGACGTCTTTATCGCGGATAAGTATATTCTCCATCAACTCTCTGATATAATAATTATTAATGGTTTTGATTATATCCGTAAGCATTTTATATAGGCCGTCTATATCTTTTTCCGTGCGGGGAATATAATTCGCGCTGTCATATTCCCCCGGATTGCTGCGGCGGATGCGATTTATTTTTATTTGCAAATCATTCTGGTATGTAAGCACCACTCCTTCAATTTTGATGAATTCATTCTCTTCAAAACTTTGTATATCGTTATTCATTTCCCAAACTTTGCCATCAATAACGCCTGTCTTATCCTGCAGCTTAAGTGACAAATATGTCTTCCCTGTTCTTGTTTTCAGGCTTTGTTTTTGTTTGCACAGAAAATGATCGACTATATGATCATTTTCTCTAAAGTCCTCAATATACCGCATTATATAGTCCTTTCTATTCAAAACCCTCGAATCCTTTTCCGATGATCTCGGTTGAATTACTAATCGTAATAAAGGCGGCGGGATCCTCTTTTTTTATAAACTGCTGAAGCTTGAGCGCCTGCCGGCGGCTTAACACAGTTGTTATGACTTCGCGCTGCGACGTGGTGAAAGCGCCCTGCGCCATATGGACGGTCGCCCCGCGATGTATCTCGTTTATGATATAGTTGTATATCGTCTTACTTTTATCACTAATAATAACCATTATTTTGTAAATACGCAAGCTTTCAAGCACAGAATCCAATAAAAAAGATTTCAGGCAGACTCCCAGTATGGAATACATACACGCCTCCACGCCGAATAAAACGCCCGCACCCAGAGCGATTATAAAGTCAACCATCAACAGGCCGTAACTTATACGAATATGAAAAAATTTTTTAAGTATCTGAGCCACTATATCGGTTCCTCCGGTTGAAGCCCCGGTATGAAACACCAACGCCCCGCCAAACCCCGGTATAAAGACGCTGTATATAAGCTCCATGAATTTTGCGGTCGTAATAGTTTTTTGCAAAGGCATTATCAATTCCAGCAGCCATATCATACCAGACAGGGCAAATGTGCCATATATGCTTTTTGCGCCCGATTGTTTGCCCAGAAGGGCCCACCCCAATCCCAGAATAAACAAATTCAACGCGAACATAAGACTGCCGATTGGCAGAAATGGGAAATAATGACTTAGCAGCAGCGACAAACCGCTGATTCCGCCGGACGCGAATTTATTCGGATTTCTGAACGCGTGTATGCCAAACGCAACCATCAGGAGGCCTGTGTTGAGATATAAAAAGTCTTTGGTAAGGCGCCGGTGAAAAAATTCACTGGTTTTAAGTTTAATGGACAACGTTATAAACCTCCGTGAAACAGATCTGCCTTATTATACTCTATACTTTGCAGGCTAGTCTATATTATACTCAAAACAAGCTTGCGCTAATGGAATACTATGAGATATAATTGTAGCCGGAATATAAGCGGATGTCATATTTGAGGTTATTACATGGACATAACAATCAAAGCCCGTGCGAAGATAAACTTAGCCTTGGACGTAGTCAGTAAAAGGGAAGATGGATATCACAATTTACGGATGGTTATGCAGACGGTATACCTGCATGATCAGATCGTCTTAAAAAAGGCTCATAAATATCCGTTAAAGTTTGTTTGCAGCACGCCCTACCTGCCGGTTGACGAGCGTAATCTCGTTTACAGGGCGGCGCTATATCTCAAAGATACGTTTAAACTGCCCGGCGGCCTGTTTATATCGCTTAAAAAGCATATTCCCATATCGGCCGGGCTCGCGGGAGGCAGCAGTGACTGTGCAGCCACGCTTTCAGGTATTAACCGGATGTATAATTTAGGGCTGTCGTTAAACGATCTGATGGAGATAGGCGTAAAATTTGGATCCGATGTGCCGTTTTGCCTGCTCGGCGGCACGGCGTTCGCTGAAGGGAAAGGTGAAATACTGACTCCGCTTCCCCCTCATCCGCCTGTGTCGGTAATTATCGGCAAACCGCCCGTGTCAATATCAACATCCGCTGTTTTCAAGGCGTTTGACAGTGCCAGACACGCGAAGGGACCGAATATAGACTGTATTATTTCCGGCATAAAGAAGAAAGATATTAATGGGATTGCTTCAGGTTTCGGCAATGTGCTGGAGGATGTCAGTATTCATATCTGCCCGGATATAGTGAAATTAAAGAATATATATATGGGATCCGGCGCAATCGGCGCGTTGATGAGCGGAAGCGGGCCGTCGGTATTTGCGTATTTCAGCGATCAGAAACACGCGTGGCGCGCAATGAAGAACGTCAGCCTGCTTATGCCCCATATCAGGCAGTTCCTTACCGGCACGTTCAATAACACGAAACGAGGTTTTAGTTTTTAAGGGAGGAAAGTATGAGCTTCCGCAGGCGGTTATTAAGCTTTTTGGGTATTTTTGCGTTAGTGCCGGTATTCTCGTCCGTTGTATACGGAGGCGTCAAGTATAAAGACGTACCGGAAAATTATTGGGCTTTCAGAGAAATTTTTGACATATCCGACAAAGGCTTAATTGTAGGCGACGCATCCGGTAATTTCAGGCCGGAAGCGCCGATCGATAAATTTGAGACTACTCGGATTCTGGCAAAGTCCATCGGCTATAAATACACAAACGTAACCAGTGAAGATCGCGCGTATTACAAGCGGGCGTATGATAAAAACAAATCGGTTATTACTCAATACGCCAAGCCGTATGCCACATGGAAAAGCGCGTATGATTATGAAATATCTTTCCTGCTGGAAAAGGAGATTTATACAGTAGAAGATTTATCGCTGTTTATTGTAAAAGACGCGAACGGGGTTCAGCAGTACCGTGCGCTGTCCTTGCAGGAAGCCGCCGTTTATCTGGTAAAACTT
>JAITDJ010000166.1 GCA_031282635.1 Clostridiales bacterium | reverse complement strand
GATCATCGTTTGACGGTTAATAGAGCTGTTTGGGAAGGGGCAGGAGGGGGATGGTAGAATTTTATTCCTATACTTACGGCAATCCCAATGGATGTTTGGGATCGTGGGTATAAGACGCGGGGGTACTGTTAATATGACAAGGCGGTTTTTCTCTGATTATGCATTAATTACCCTGTCATTCTGTTAATCTTGAAACTTTCTCTGTCTGAAGCCCTATCTGTTTGAACTCCATAAGCGCATAGCGCAAGGAAGCTATTTAGGACTCACGTGGACACGGCTTATCGTCGGAAGGAGCGGTGTATGTATACGCAGCTCAGTCCCCCCGCCATACGGTAAATGAATTTCAAAGATTAATGAATCAATGAAATTCGGAACAAATTATTTTTAGGAGGATGTTAAATGAGAAATAAATTTTGGAGAGGATTCGTCACGGCGGCGCTGAGTTCTATTCTGTCGCTTATTATGGCGCTTTCTGCCTTCGGTGTGATCTTTAATGATACGCGGGGGCATTGGTCTGAATCGTATGTTGATAAATGGTCAAATGCGGGCGCAGTTGTAGGTTACGGCGACGGAACCTTTAAGCCCGACAATTTTGTGACGAAAGCGGAGTTCTCTTCAGTATTGAATCAAATTTTTAAGTATACGGCTGCCGTTCCCAACACATTCGCCGACGTACCGGCCAGCGCTTGGTACGCGGGCATAATTCAGAAGGTTGTGGCGGCTGGGGTGACGGCGCCGGATGCCAATGGCAATATTTATCCCAATAAATACCTGACCCGCGGTGAATTGTTTGTTATGATCGCCAAAGCGTATAAGATCGTTCCGGTAGCGGGTGACACGGCCTTTATAGATAACGCGGCAATCAACGCCGATCAAAAGCCGTATGTGAAAGCCCTGCAGGACAAAGGTCTTGTCGTGGGTTACCAGGTGGCCGGAGGCTATGAAATACGCGCCGGCAATAACCTTACGAGAGCCGAGATGCTGACTGTACTCGATAAAGCGACAAACGGCAGCGTAACTCCACCGACGCTGACGCCGACGCCCGTGCCCTCAGCCGACTCGCAGGCCGCCGCGCAGAGTCCGAGAAGAAGCGGCTATCCCGCGTATGTACCGCCCGTTGAGGAAGTCACCGATACAATCGTGACGGTAAACCCGGGCGGAGTCGGGGAAGTACATGAGGAAAAAGATACCGTTAATGGCATCTCAATCTCATATACATACAGGGTTACAGTGACAGCCGCGATCCCGGACATTGAAGTGACATTCGTTATTGTAGAATTTAATGCCAGCGATGAGTCCGGTAATGCCGTTGATGTTGGTCCTGTTTACGCGCAAGCGGGCAGTGAGAAGCTTGAGTGCACGCCGACGGACGACGGTAATTATCGTGTAATGTTTGGCAGTAGCGGCAGTTTGTCACCGGAGGATATAACAGTTATGGTGGAATAAAACTCATAAAGGGGAGAAACATATCAGTGAAAAAAAAGTTAAATAAGAAGTCCAGGTTTGACAGCAGTATAGTCAAGGCTATTCCCTTGTCTGTTGCGATCACATTGTTTGCGTCGACTAATGCTCTCGCGGCCGCGGGGACAATAGCCGTAAATGTTCCAGGCAGGGGCGTTGTGACATTCGACGCGAATTTACTTAACACAAATGACAGTTATCGCCGGAAAGCGCAAGAGTTTCTAAGCCGAGCTTGGAGGGCAGCGGAGCCGATTTATTACAGTCCCGATGGAGCGCACTTCGATGATTTCAGCAAAAACGCCAGACCGGGGCTGACGTTGGATCAAGTTCTGGCTGTCTCTAAGGGTGGAGCCGGAGGGGGCGTGAACGACCTAGACGGTAATCGAAGAGTGGATTATTTTGATATTTCGGCTATAGAGGAGCTTCCACTGCTTGATTTAAACGACAGCCTGTATTAATACATACCGATAATTAAATACATACCGAAACTGAATACATACGGATAACTGAATACATACTGATATTAGATACATACCTATAACTAAATACATACCGAATACATACCGATATTAAATACATACCGAGTAATCGACAGAGTACATATCAAATTTTATGAATACTTTCCCATATATTAAGGAGAGGCCTCAAAAAGTCTCTCTTTAATATTGGTATATGCCGACGAAATTTTCATCACCGCCAAAGACCGCGCGGCGTCAGCCGGGTACGGCTTTGGCGAAAAAACCAAAATCAAATTCAGACTATGTTCCTCGCACGCGCGGGGCTGATCCTAATGGAGATTTGACATGAGAGTATGTGTTATCGCCTTTTGTAAAGGCCATTTTTCCGATTTTAAAAAAACTCTGGATAGTATAGGGGCTGCCGGCGGCAAACCCGAAGAAACTTTTGTTTTGTGTGTATTTCACGGCCGGCGCTCGGTTGATTTAGAGCCTGACGTTTCCCTGTGTTTTGAACGGCCCGGCGCGCTGAATATAAAATCTTCGTTTTCCGCCGATAGCAGGGCGGCGCGCGAGATAGAAAGATATATAAACGAACAGGAATGCGAAGTGGTTTTTCCTATTTTTGAAGGGGACGCCGTCGACGCCCGCTATATCGAATACATACAATATTTTTTTGAAGAGAACAGCCGCTGTGACTCGCTGATAACCCCGGTCGTTATGGAAGGTACGCCTGAAACATACTCTCGGCCGCCGCAAAACGCGGGTTTTGATCCGGACGGCGCCTGGCCGCTGATAACGGAAGGCTTCGCTCTGAGAGCCTCGGCCGTGCTGGGCAGGCTGGACGCGGGAATGGGTGTATGGGCCTTAACATGCGCTTTGTATAAAGCCGCAATGCGCAAAGGCCGCGGCGGCGCGTTGAATACGGTAAGGTATATCGCCGCGGGGCGGCGTGAAGCGCCTTTACCGGTTATATGCGGCATTGCGCGCGAAATTGTCGATCGTTATCAAACTCTGCCGCGTTTTCTGGCGGAACCCTTATACGAACGCCTGCGAAATACGCCCGCGGCCGATAAGGAAATAAATAAAGACGCGCTGTACCTGTGCGGGTTAAAGAATTTGGTCTCCCCGACGGTATCGCGGTCGATAGAGATAACCCGCGTACATAATTATTATACGCAAACATCAATCGAGGGCGTATTCAGCCCGCAGCTTTACCGGACAGGCCCGCTGGCCGAGGAGGATGTTCAAGCCCTGCTTCGCGGGGAAAACACTCCGCAGTTGGGCGTTATTACTGATGTTGAAATTTTTGACTGGAATATTGCCGCTGAAAATACAACCGCAACCGCGGCGGACAGGCTGTGGCCCCGGGTTCATTTTTCATTCCGCGTGCAGCCGGCGGACGGCTGTTTTACGATCTCGTTCGAGTCGGAGGGGCGGCCGCTTTCCATTTCATGCGCCGAGCATATAGGCAATTATGAGATCCTGACGGACGAAACATCCGTAACCATCCATAAAACCGCCCCCCGGGCGTATTATGAGGTCAGCGTTATTATTCCGGTGTATAACGGAGAAAAATATCTGAAAGAGTCCGTGAACAGCGTCCTTACCCAAACACTGGATTTTTTCAGTCATATACATGTTATTTTGATCAACGACGGAAGCACGGACGCTTCAGGAAGTATTTGCGAAGCATTAAGCGGTATGTATCCTTATAATGTCACGTACATAGCGCAAGCCCATCAAGGCGTTTCCGCTGCCAGAAACGCCGGTTTGCGCGTCGCCGCGGGCAGGTACGCGGCTTTTCTGGACGCGGATGACATACTGCCGCCGGATTTTCTGGAAACCGGCGTTGAATTTCTCGACAAAAATCCGGATCTGAACATGGCCGCTTTCCCCATTCAATATTTTGGAGGCGATCAGGAAGCCTCTCTGAATTTCAGATTCAAGCGGACGGGCGCTGCGGACATTAATAACTCTTACGATTATATACAGTTCAGTACGCAGAGTACGATAACGCGTAAAAACGCGCTGTCAGGCATGCAGTTTGACAGGCGGCTCAAGTATGCGGAAGACGCGGAATTTATGCATCGGCTCTTGCTTAAGGACATGAAGTATGGCATAATTACGGCGCCTGCATATCAATACAGGCTTCATGGGGGTTCCGTAACGGCCGGCAAGTTGTATGATCCTGAATGGTATGGGCATACCGCTGTTTTTGCGAAGGCTGTTATTGAACGGTCTATCGCTTTGGCGGGCAAGGTGACCGAATACACGCAGTATCTTTTAATACACGAACTGAAGGATAGTATAACGCCGATGGAATTTTCGGGCATTGTTCCTATTGGAGATTTGGACGCGATCTTTGAAAAAATAAGGGATGCTTTGCAGTACGTTAGAGATGATATAATTATAAACGCCCGCACCTTGCCGTACTGGTTTCGGCTCTATCTGCTGAAATTGAAACACGAACGCGTCACATTGAGGACAAAAGGCCGTAAAGCCGGGTTTTACGCCGGCGGATTCTTTTTTAAAAAATTGACGGCCGACGTATATATCTTTTCAATCACTGAAAGAAACGGTTCTCTGCGTTTTCGGGGATTCTATAACCTGCCTTTATATGACGGCATTTTTTTGGGGGTTGAATGCGAAAAAAGGGAATATCGGACGAAAGAAAGGGAAAACAGTTCGCCTGGTTTTGATTTCTTGAGACGGTCGGCGCATAGGGCGCATTCATTCAGCGTATCCATACCCGCGGCCGAAAAAACGGAGATCAGCTTCTTCCTGTGCGGCGAGACGGACGGCGGCAGATGGCCGGTTAACCTTCAAATCGCGAATAACGCGCCGGGCTTGCCGTTTGTAACAGGCGGCATAATACTAAAATCCCAAGACAATATATTGCACGCGGCGCCTTTAACCGCCTCAAACGTGGCTGAAGCGGCCGCTAATCTGAATAATCCGCCTGTTTTGGCGGCGTATTGTAAAATGGCGCCGTTATTCACTAAAACGCGCATATGGCTGTTCATGGATCAGCCCGACGCCGCGGGGTCTAACGCGGAATACTTGTTCAATTACTGCGCGGGCAAAGCGGACGGCATAAGGAAGTATTTTGTTATAAAGCCCGATACGCTGGACGGCCTGCGCGTGTCGGAGGCCGGCGCCGTTATCGGCTACGGATCCGATACGCACAAACTTTTATATCTGTTCAGTGAGAAAATCATCGTGTCCGATATAGAAAACGGGGCTTATAACCCGTTTACAGCGGCCGAATACAACGTTGTCAGATCGTTTGCCCACGCCGAGCTCGTATATCTGCCCGACGATATGCCGCTTAATGGTCTGCCGAGCGGAATAGATATAATTTCTCACAATATCGGCGGTATCGCCGTGTCCTGCGAGACGGAGCTGAACGCGGTCAAATGGTTCGACGACAGCGTGATTCACGTTACCGGACGGCCCAAACATGATAAGCTCAATGACAGTACTCAGCCCTGTGTCCTGTTAATGCCTGATTACCGTCCTGAATTATTTTTGGGCGAATTGGAAATGAATATGGGTTTTTCAGATTCCGAGTACTGTGCGCGCATAAACGCGCTGCTGTGCGACGAACGTTTAATAGAGGCCGCCGGCGCGTACGGTTATGAGATTATATTCGTTCCGCATGAAAAAACGATCCTCCAGCTGGCCGATTTTGAAATGGATGAATCGGTTACGCTGGCCGCCGGTGAGTATTCAAGCACGAGGCTGTTTGAGAGTGCGGCTTTGCTGATTACCGATTCCATGCCTGTATATGATTATGTTTATATGAATAAACCTGTAATATATTACAATTTTGCGGACGCGCGGCCGCCGGAGACGGTGTTCGGCGAGATAATAGCGGAACATGACAAGCTTGTGGAATCAATAATCGCCTATATGGCCGAAGGCTGCCTGGTGAGAGAAGCGGACGCGCGGAAAGTAAAGGCTTTCTTTAAACATACGGATCATAACAATTGCGAACGCGTATATTCGGCGATGCTAAATCTGTAAAGGAGGCGGTTCCGTGTACACGTACAGTATTTTCGTTATATGTGACGGCAGCGCGGAAAAACTGCGGGAAACCGCCGGCAGCCTGCGCGGCTTGACGCGCGGCGGGAATGTGGATGTCACATATATCTTTAAAAAAATCTATGAAATACCGCCGTATGTACATGAAGTCATTGAGGAGCTGAAATCGGACGCGGCGTGTTTGATCGGCGAATCGCCCGGCGGTTTGAATCAATATATAAGAAGCAGGCGTGGCAGGCTCTTTTTCCTGATGAACGAGGGTGACAGGCTCGAATCGAAGTATTTCGCCTATTGCGACAGGTTCTTTAACAGGGAAAGCGCGAACTGTTACGCGGCCAGCCTGCCGGAGTGCGGCGGCGTTACGGTGGTATGGGCTGAGGCCGCTAAGGCGGCGGGGCTTGACGGCGTTTCCGTCCGAGAGGCGTTTGACGGGCTTGTCCGGCGTTTGACGGCGGAGAAAAACGGATGCGAACCTATTTCGCGCGCGTTTCCTGTTACCTGTATTATTCCCTTTTACAACGCGGCCGCTTATTTAGATGAAGCCATTGACAGCCTGCTTTCACAGACTATGGATTTTACGGAAAATGTGGAATTGATTCTGGCTGACGCCGGCAGCACGGATGACAGCGAGGGTATCTGCGAATCGTATAAAGAGGCTTACCCGGGAAATGTTATTTATATAGCGGAAACATGTATAAACGCCGCCAAAAACGCGGGGCTGGACGCGGCTTGCGGGGAGTACGCCGCGTTTTTGGATGCGGAGGACAGGTTTGACGATAATTATCTGGAATCCGCTGTTAAATTCCTGCATGAACATCCCGAGGCGGATTTCATGGCGTTTCCGATTGAATGTGCCGACGGCGCGCGCGGGAATGAGGTTCAGGGCTTCAAAACCGCGAGGGTCGTAAATGCAGAATCAGACGATGATTTCATTCAGCTGTATATCGACGGCGTTGTTTTCAGGCGCTCGGCGATTGATGAGCCGCGGTTTATTCAGGAGCCGCGCGGCCGCGAAGACATCGGGTTCATACACCGGCTGCTGACGCAGAATCCACTATGCGGGGCTTCGGCGGAATCGCGCCTGTTATCCCATAAACGCGGCGATACGGCGCCCGTTCCGATCTCTTCATTGAAATTATTCGCGGATCAGCTTACGGACGTTTCCGTCAAAACACTGGGAACAGTTTCGGCATATACGCAGCGCTGCTTGCTGTACTGCCTTCAATGGCCGGTTTTTGAGGGCGCTGTTCCGAATGAGCCCGAAGATGGGCGCCTCCTGGAGCGGACGCTTACAGAGATTACGAGTCAAATTGACGACGCGGTAATAATGTCCGCATGTAATCTGACGCAGCGGCGGAAGATCTATTTATTAAGCTTGAAATACGGAAGCCCCGATTTTTGTTTTGCTAACAGGAAACCGGGTCTTAGATTCGGGGCGGTATTTGAACCCCTGTCCATGCGTGCGCAGGTCGCGCGAGTGGAAGAGAGCGGCGGCGTAATCGCCATAGCCGGTGATTTTTATATGCCCGGTGAGATACGGGGCCATATGCTGGCGCGTTATGGCGGTTCGTTTTACAAAGCAACGGAACGCGTCCCTCCCATGGATCAGAGCTCGCGGGGTGCTGATCCTGGATCCCGCGGCTTTGAATTGAGGATTCCGTTTACCGCTAACGGGGAAATCGAGTTCTTTGTTGAGGTTGAAGGAGAGGCTTATATCAAAGCCGATATAGATTATGCCCCGTCTTCCCGTATGCGTGATAAAGAGGGCTCGTTTGTGCTGGGTGAAAAAACTATTATTCATCGGCTGGATGGGAATAAATGGGAAGCAGAGGATTTTTCCTGGAATCTATTGCAATACCGGCTCAAGGCATATACGGACGCGAATTTTTCGTGCCAATGTTTTGAAAGTGATCGCGCCTTGCTGGAAAATTACATCCGGATCTACCCTTTTATGCGCGCGCGCTCGATATCGCTGTTTATGGACCCGGCTGAGAAGGCCGTGCAGAGCGTCGGCGCGACCGATACCGGAGATTTGGAAGCGGCTTATGATCCTCACGCGCGTGGGGCTGATCCCGAAAGGTACTTCGTTATAGCGGATGGGGATTCGACCGCCGCGGAGCGGTTGAAACCGTACGGTAAAACCGTCGTTTTCGGAACAGACGAGCATAAGCTGTTGCATTTGTTCGCCGAGAGGTTTGTCTTCTCGGATTATGGGTGCTTAGAGCCGTTTGGCGAGGCGGCCGATCTATTTCAGGGTTTAGTCAGAGGGCGCGCCTGCTGTTCCCGGGATCGCGTTTATGAGGAGTTTCTATGACGCTGTCAGTAATTGTTCCGGTATATAATGTGGAATCTTACCTGTCTGAATGTTTGCTTAGCCTCCGAAACCAGACATTGCAGGATATTGAGTTTATCTGCGTTGACGACGGCGGTACGGATAATTCCCTCAGAATATTGAAGCGCTTTGCCGCGATGGATAATCGGTTTAAAATAGCGTCTCAAAAAAACGCGGGCTACGGGGCGGCGTGCAATAAGGGTATTTCTCTGGCCAATGGCAAATATATAGGCGTACTGGAAAGCGACGACTTCGCCGATCCTGACTTCTACGCTGATTTGGTGCAGCTGGCGGAAATGTATGACTGCGATTTTGTAAAGAGTGATTTTTATAAATATTGGACGGATTCGAAACGATATACCCTGATTAAAAATTTTGACGACGCGTTGTACGGGATTGTGTTTACCCCCGGAAAAATAATGAAGCGGTTTAATCTGCTGGAGGCGCCGTCCAGTCTTTGGAGCGCCATATACCGACGCGATATGCTGGAGAGGCATAAGATAAATTTTCTGGAAACCGCGGGCGCTTCTTACCAGGATCTCTCATTCTCAGTTAAGGTGTTTATGGCTTCCGAGGCCGCTTATTTAACAAGCCGGGCCTATGTATACTACCGTCAAAGCGAGGGGCAGTCGGTAAAATCGCTGGGAAAGCCCTGGGCCGTGACGCGGGAATATGCGGAAATCGAGTCGCGCTTTCCCATGACGCCGGAGATTTTCGCTTCAAAATATCATAATTATCTGTGGAATTACAACCGTATGGGCATAGAGTACAGATACCATTTTTTGGAGCGTTTTTCTTCCGAGTTTAAAAAGCATCTCATAGATCATGAACATATACTGGACGAAAAGTTTTTCCGTTCCTGGGAACCTGAATGCTTGAAGATGATAGTAAACGCGCCGTTAACATACCATGATTTCAGGATTCGGGAGATTTACGAACAGCAGGAATTTCATATAATACCGGCCGATAAACCTATTGCGGATTGGACGCCCGCTAAAAAGGCGTTTATCTCAATAATCGCGCCTTGTTATAATGTGGAGCGGTATGTTCTCTCGTGCCTGGAATCGCTGCTGAACCAGGAAGACGCCGACGATGTTGAGATTATTTGCGTTGACGACTGTTCGACCGACCATACGGCGGCGATCCTTGAGTATACCGCCAAGCGCGACCCGCGCGTTAAGGTTATTTCCCACAGTGTGAATAAAGGGTTGTCCGCCGCCCGCAATACGGGGCTTACGCACGCCTCAGGCGAATTCATCCTGTTTGCGGACAGCGACGATATGCTGGAAACCAATGCCATTCGTATTCTTAAATCTAAGCTGCGCGGAGAAAAGCCGGTTAATGTGCTGAATTTTTCTGCGACGGTCTTTCCCGACGAAAAAAACAACGACTGGCTGAGAAAACGATTCCGTACAGCGGGAGGATATATGGGCAGATGTTCATCCGCAGCGTTTTTCACACGGAAAGAGTTTTGCCCCTTTGTCTGGGTGAATTTGATCCGCGGGAGTCTCCTCGATCAAAAGCGTCTGCGTTTCAATGAGAGCTTACGATTCGGCGAGGATACGCTGTTTTTGCGCAGGCTGTTTACAGATACGGAGTATATAATGCTCATTCCGGAAAAACTATATCGGTACCGTATGCGCGACGGTTCTTTGATGACTCAGTTTAATCCTCATGATCAGTTGAATATACTAAACGCCCTGTTTGAGGATATGAATGCTCAGTACGTGAATTTCAAGATTCAACCGCTTATCGCGCAGTGGTCGATAGACTTCGCTTACGCTTCGATTATAGATTCCCCGACGCATATTAAAGAGTTTCTTGAATTAATTGAAAGATACGGATATACGCCGGAGATTGCTCTTTCTTCCCGTTATCAGAGTATTTTACAAAAAGAGTTTATCGCTAAAGTCAGGGAGGCCGGGCTGGCATGACCGATAACACGATTCGCTGTTTAGATCCGGACAAATGCACAGGCTGCGGAGCGTGCTTCAATAAATGCCCGGCGTCTGCTGTCATTATGGCCGAAGACGCCGAGGGTTTCCCTTGCCCGGTGATTATTGAGGAACTATGTGTAAATTGCGGTCTGTGCAAAGAGACCTGCCCCGCCTTGAACCTCACCGCGGCGGATACCCCGGCGCGCGGGGCTGATCCCGCAAGCTCGCCTGAATGTTACGCCGTATGGGCCGATGATATTACGCGATATCAAACCAGCAGCGGCGGCGTATTCGCTTTGGCGGCGTACGCTGTAATGGAGCGGGGCGGGGCTGTATGCGGCGCCCGGTTCAGCGATGACTTCCGCTCTGTTTACCACACTGTTATATATGACTCAAACGAACTGTGGCGCCTGTGGAAGTCCAAATATGTTCAAAGTGCCGCGTACTCGGCGTTTACCGAGATCAAACAGCTTCTTGATGAGATAGACAAGCCTGTGCTGTTTTGCGGATGCCCATGCCAGGTTGCCGGGCTTTACGCCTTTTTAGGAAAGAAACATAAAAACCTGTATACGATAGATTTGATCTGCCATTCTGTTCCGTCTCCCAAGGCTTGGAGGGCTTATCTTGAGGAGCGGGCGGACACGAGGAGGGTTAAAAACGTAGACTTCCGCTGTAATCACCGCGGTTGGGGTACGGATCTGGAAATAACTTTTGAAAACGGCGCGATAGATTACGCGGACTGGAAAGGCGTTTATCACAGAGCCTTCCTGGAAGGCGTGAGCGCCAGAAACTCATGTTACAGCTGCGAATACGCCAGGCTGCCGCGGGTCGGCGATCTAACCCTGGGTGATTTTTGGGGTGCAAGAGACACGCCGGAGTTAAAGAAAAAATATGACGACGGCAAGGGCACGTCATTGGTTCTGGTGAATAATGCCAATGGTAAGCGGATGTTTGAGGAAGCGCGCGCAGACATGGTCTTATGCGACAAAATAGACTTGGATTTCGCGGTTAAAACCTCATGGAACCTGCACAGCCCTCAGCGCAAATCTAAAATGCGCAGGTGTTTTTTTCATCATCTTGATAAAGACGGGTTTCACGGCGCGTTCCGGTATGTCTCCAAGGAGATCCTGGACGCCGGAATAGTCGGCTGGTGGTACTCCAAAAATTATGGCAGCGTACTTACGTACTATTCTCTGTATACGTTCCTTCAAGAGAAGCTGGGCCTGTCGGTAAAGGTCGTCACATATCCGGGCTGTTACAGATACGCTCCCGACGAGGTCGCGCCGCTCACGTTCGGGCAGAAGCGCTTTGCGCATACAACGCACAGAGAAAAAAATAGTTTGTACGAATTGAATAACCATTTTGACGCGTTTATCATTGGGTCGGATCAGTTATGGCGTTATAAAAACGGCTTTCATAACTACTATATGCTGGACTTCGCGCACGCGAATAAGAAAAAGATAGCCGTCGCCGTGTCTTTCGGCCACGACTATTGCGATTTCCCGGAAGAAGCGCTGACGGCGGCCAGAATGTTCGCGCAGAGGCTGGACGCGGTGTCTGTGCGTGAACAAACGGGGGTCAGGCTGGCTCGTGAATATTTTGGGGTAGACGCGAGCTGCATACTGGATCCGGTGTTCTACAGCGACCCGCGCGTATTCTCCGAATTATCGGAACAAGCGGCCCGGAAAACGGAAGACGGCTTTGTGTTCGCTTACCTGTTGGATCCCAATCCGGATAAGGTCGCCGCGTTTAAATATATCAGTCAGGCGTTCGGCCTTAAGATGGTTTCAATAACAGATATGCAGTTTGGCCCGGAAAGCCGCCGGCGTGAGCTGCGGGAATGCGGCGTTTTCGAAGCCGCGGTGGAAGAATTTTTATGGCATTTCCAAAACGCGGCGTTTATACTGACAGACTCTTTTCATGGTACATGTTTTTCAATACTGTTTAATAAATCGTTTCTGAGTATTCCGAACGCCGCGAGGGGCAACTCGAGGTTTATAGAACTGCTCACTAAATTTGAAATGCTGGATAGACGGTTGGACGCGTCCTCCGCGATAAAGGACCGGTCGCACCTGACGGAACCGGTTGATTTTACGCGGGCTAATACAATTTTAGCCGTGGAACGGGAAAAAAGCGTTCAATGGATAAAAGACGCTCTTAGTTATAAAGAGTAGACCAGCATATAAGGGGAAATTATTTTGCGGCAGGCTGAATTTCTACAAACCGCGCGAATACTGGCTCAAACGGCCGTAACAAATAAAAATGGCGGAAGCGCGTTTGATTTCCTTCATGATAATGGAATAACGAAGGTTTCGTTTTATGGCAACTCAAAGGAGATGCTGTCGGCGTTCGCTATGCTCGCGGCTGAAGAAACGCTGGCTGCCGGCGATTTCATATCTGATGAAGGCATATATTTTTTTAACGCGGCCACAACGCAGAGAAGCAAGAAGCTTGACGCGGTAACCGGCCATGATCCGGCTGTGCCGATCCTAATACTTGACGACGCGGTTGGCAATGAAACGCTTGACCGTCTTCGTTCCCTTACCGAGTATATCTATTCGGCTTTTCGGATATTGAAATACTCCGCGCTGAAGAATGCTGTTTTCGAGCCGATTCGCTCTGTATGCCCTGACGCGGCGATTGTTTATATGAGGCGCTGCTATCTGAATGAGGTTCAAAACAGGTCGGATTATGAGAGACTTTTACTTCGTCATAAATCGGACGACGCCGAGCGTATTGCTCAGATGAGGCTGAGGCTCGTTTACGGCGGCAATGAGGAATATTTTAACAGTTGTTTTAAAAACGCTCAATGGCCTTCCTTTATAAATGACGACGGCGTGCTGAAGGCTAAAGACACCGCGGGCAAGTATGTAACCCATACAAACGGTTTCCGGTATGTGGCGGACCTTCCGGCCGGCGCCGAAAGAAATATTTTTTTTATCGGCAACTCGGTTTCATACGGGTACCGGGTATCCGACAAAGACACTATCGAGAGCAGGCTGCAGCGCATTCTTAACAAGCGATTTCCGAAATATGCAGTTTATAACGTCATATGCAAAGAAGGGCATTCCATCGCCTCCCTGACGAATATTATCAGAGGTCTGCCTCTTAAATCCGGTGATATCGTTGTGTTAATTACCGAGTCGTGCGAATGCTTGAATTGGGATAATTATATAACGCCCTATACAAAAACTATTATTCGGATAAACGCGGCTTCTTTCTTTGACCGGCCCCATAATATGGGCGAGGTATTTATTGATCAGTCCCATATGAATGGCAAAGGCAACCAAAAATACGCCAACATCCTGTTTGAGGCGTTTAAGAAAAAGAATCTCCTGGGGGACAGGAAGGAAAGTTCCAAGGCCCCGGAGAAAGTGACGACGTTAAGCGATAACAGCGAGCTTAACGAATATATTGAAAGCCTTAAGCCATACCTCAAATCGGGAATAAGCGGCGCGGTTGTTATGAATTGCAGTCCGTTTACATTGGGGCATCGGCATCTTATTGAATACGCCGCAAACAGAGTGGATAATCTCTATATTTTTGTTGTTGAGAAAGATAACAGCATTTTTCCGTTTGCAGACAGGATTGATTTGGCGCGCAAAGGCGTGTCAGACTTAAGCAATGTATACGTATTGCCCAGCGGTATGTTTATATTGTCTGCGGATTGGATTGAAATGCACTTTAAAGAGGGAGACATTCGGGGCGACGTAATAGACGCCAGTTTCGATATTGGCGTATTTGCGTCTTATGTCGCGCCCTCGCTTAATATTTCCGCGCGTTTCGCGGGTGAGGAACCCTTGGATAGAGCCGCTGAGCGGTATAACAAAGATATGAGCGTTCTGCTGCCGATGCGCGGGGTACGGTTCGAGGTTATTCCCAGAACAGAATCGGACGGCGAGGTTATATCCGCGTCAACGGTCAGGGAACTGCTGATGAAACAGGATTTTGAACAGATTGCGCGGCTGGCGCCGGAAAGTACGCTGGAATATTTGAGAGGGCTGAATACTAAGCTGGGCGCCGAAAAGCCTGAGCCGGCCGCTGATATTGAAATGAAAGTTGAAGTGAAAAAGGTAAATTTTATAACCGCCTTGTGGAGAAGGGTGTTTAAACGTAAAGGATGATGTCTATGAAAACGGTAATAGCTTCAATGTGGTTTGGTTCGGATTACAGTGATGTAATTGCTGCATGGGCTTTATATAAATATTTGGAAAAACTCGGTTATGAGCCTGTTTTGCTGAGTAAACCGCTCGATTTGCCGGGCAACGGGGAAAACTTAATCGCCAGGAAATTCATTGGTAAACACTGCACAGTGCTGCCAATATTGCGTAACCAAGACGATTACGATAATATCGTGAGTGAATTCGATACTTTTCTCAGTTTTGGCGGACGTATGTGGAATTACGCTGATACGGTGGATTGCGGTCACTATTTTTATCTTGACTTCGTGCCTGACTCGAAGAAGAAAATAGCGTATGGGGCGGGCTTCGCGGGTAAATATACGGCGCCTGACGATTACTGGGAACGGGCGAGGTATTATTTAAGCGCGTTTGCGGGCGTCTCAGCGGCAAGCGACGCCGACGCCTCTGTTATTAAAAAGAAATTGGGAAATAAAGCTGCCGCTGTATGCGGACCCGAATTCTTACTTAAGGCCGAGGATTATCTGTCGCTCGTTCCGGGCAGTGTTTTCGGTAATAACGTTCTTAATGCGGACGATTCCGATACGGATAATAAAAAAGATTTTATCGCGGCGATGATCCGCGAAAGTGATCCCCTTAAGACATATATCTTAAATGAGACGGCTGCGTACGCGGGCGTAAGCGTTAAAGAAGTCGGCAATGTTTCTGTCGAGGAATATATTTGGTATATCGCGAATTGCAAGTCGGTAATAACAGACTCTTACGCCGCCGCTGTTTTAGCTTTAATACTTAACAAACCATTCGCTGTGCTGACGTCTTATTTGGATTTGGATAATAACCGGCTTATAGAATTATTGGATGAGTTTGGTTTGTCCAGCGTAATTGTAGATAAGAATATCAGATATGTTGGATATAAGAAAATACTCTGCGAACCGCCCGCCCCTTGTCAGCGTATTAACAATTATATTAAATATATATCCGCTAAAAG
>JAITDJ010000069.1 GCA_031282635.1 Clostridiales bacterium | reverse complement strand
CATGAGTGTCCTGAGTGTCTTTATCAAATATCTCCACCCCGCAGTCGGTGCTGTTTCCGCTGATATCATAGCCGTTTTCGCTCATCAGCTTTCGCAGCAATTCCAGGCCGAAATGCCCTAAATCGCCGGTAACGATCAAGTCATACTCATCGGGGCCTATATTCATATCTTGGAAATGACGTATCAACAGGTCGGCGGCGGCCGGCGCCATAGCCGCGCCCATATGCGTCGCGTCCTTAATGCCCATATCCACAATACGGCCTGTGGTAGCGGCTGTTATACGCGGGCCTTCGCCTTCCGCCCCAATAACCATCGCGCCGTCGCCCGTCACTGTCCACGAAGCGGTCAGCGTACGCTGATTTCCCAATTCCATAGGGAGACGAAAAGTCTTCTCCGCCGAACCGAAATGACTGGACGCGGCGGCCACTATATGATCGGCAAACCCTCCGTCCACAAAGACTGATCCAATAGTCATGGCCTCGCCAATTGTGGAACAGGCCCCGAATAAGCCAAAAAAAGGCCGTTCCATCGAACGGATGCCGTATGTGCTGCCGATTTCCTGATTAAGCAGATCGCCTGCCAGAATATACTGTATATCTTTTATGGATAGACCTGCCTTAGCCACGGCCAGCTCTATCCCTTGCCGCGCCAAATCGCTCTCAGCCTGCTCCCATGTCTCTTTCCCCGCCAGAAAATCGTCCAATACTCTGTCGAAATACCTTGCGAGGGGGCCTTCGCCTTCTTTGGGCCCTACAACAGAAGCTGCGGATAATATAACGGGAGGCGTTTTAAAACAGACGGTCTGCTCCCCAATGTGCCTGTCCATATCAATAAACCCCTCATTTCCAAAAATAATAGAATAAACCCACTATTATAGATGTCAGCGTTCCGTAGACAATAACCGGACCGGCCAAGATAAACATTTTAGCGGCCATGCCCAAAATCATGCCCTCTTTTTTATATTCCATCGCCGGCGCCGCTACAGAATTGGCAAAACCCGTTATCGGCACGGCTGAACCCGCCCCGGCGTGTTTGCCTAATTTGTCGTACCATCCTATGCCGGTGAGAAGTACGCCGAGAAATATCATGGTTATGGATGTATAGGCCCCCGCCGTGTCTTTGCCGGCGCCTAAATTTTTATACATATTCGAAATAAACTGTCCGATATCGCAGATAGCGCCGCCGACCGCGAACGCTTTAAGGCAGTTGATAAATAAACGGCTTTTGGGCGCTGTTTCGTATACCAAATTTTGATATCGCAGCTTTGATTGTTCAGAACTGTCCATTTCGCGCCTTCTTTCAATCGATAGTAAAAAAACCGGGTATAACATAATATAAGAGGGAGCCGGATAATTTACCCAGCGCTAAGGCTAGAATGAAAAAAAACATGCCTTTACCGAGCTTCGTCCGCCTGGTCAGAATGGGGATAACGTCCAAAACTTCAGCTAGGGAAACGGCCAGGCAGCCATAAAAAATACCTGTACAAAATCCTAATATGATTACAAAGATACGGGGCATGGGCAGGGGGAAATTGAAAAAGCCCTCGACGCAGCCCAGAATTCCGCCGAAAATAATAGCCTCCTCATACAAGCGAATATATCGCTGTGTGCCTGTCTTTTGGGCAAGCCTGGGCACAACACCGATAATGCTGATAAACGCGAACACCGCGCCCGATATAACCGCGCCGGAACCGAATCCCAGGAGTACAGCCAGAATAACTTTTATTATCAAACGCCTTCATCCGCTTTTTTGGAGTCTTCACTTGAAAGCTGCTCAACAATCGTATTGTTTACCGCGTCTTCATACTCCGTCATCTCGACTTCAATAGGCGTAGGCTCCTCAGTCAACTTTTTGCCCAGGAAATGATTAAAAAATATGACAATGCCACAGGCCAAACCGATAGAGTACGGGATATCAATGATCAGCGGCTTTTCACTCTCCTTGCCAAAAAAAATTTTATGGTAGTTCTGAAATACTTTGGGCATCTGCGCGTCCGAGTGAAAGCTCATTATCGCGGTCGCCGAGCCCATAAGCAGTGTTATTGTCACAAATGTGATCATTAAAACCTTTATTATCGGGTTTTGTTTTTTATCATCCGGATTAAACGAAACTATGATGTCCGTTTCCCCGACATTATTAACGGTTGCGCCGGGCGCCTGTTTTTTTATCACTTTAATAATGTCTAAGACGCTGACAAGGTAATTGCTCTTTTTATCCGTCTTAATGTTCAATACGGCTGATTTGAGAAGCTTCTGGGCTATCTTTTCCGGCGCTTCTATTTCAGCGATATCCTTTATTGTGAGCGTTCTTTTTTGATTTACATTGATTTTTGCTTTGGGCTTGATATAAATGTCCATCAGGCGGCGCGCGAAGCGGGGGGCGTATGTGAAACAAAGGTAGCCTTGAACGTTTTGTTCTTGAAACCGAAACGGCCGTTAAAATATGCCCCTAAAAACAAACCCGATAATATTACGACAAGCAGTAAAGCTATAACAGCTATTTTTTTCGCGTTGGGAGCGTGTACTAGATCCGTCTTGTTAAGCGGCATCATAAGCAATATCCTTTCTGAGTTCATTTTGAAATCATTTCTATTTGAAATCATTTCTATTTTGGATATATTCAGAAGATTTTATTCATGTAATAAAGGACTATTGACATAAATTATACGTTACACTTCCCCTTTGAATCCTCTCCGTACTTTACCGGAAGTTGCAAGACAATAAAAAAAGCCTTTGAACACGCTTCAAAGGCTTTTTTACATAATACATATTACCGTCCCATTTGAGTATATCCGCCATTGCTCTGAGCGTCGCGATAATCAATTACATTCGCGGGTTTCTCCGTTTTAGCCGCGCCGTCTTTCAGAGGATAACCGTGTTTCATCCGATAAATTTTCTCGGAATGATCTATCGCCATCTTAACAATGGCGTATACAAAGCCAAACACGATCGACACAACAGCCACAATGTAAGTACCGGCCATTCAACACACCTTCCTAACGCATACTTTTAATAATATACGCGGTTATTGAAAAATTGTCTGTTCGTCACTTAAAGACTAAACGCTCTCTTCCGTCTTAACCTGCGCATCTGCGCCCATACGATGAGCGTTTATAAAAAAACCTAAAACAGCGCCGCATAAGCCTCCGATAACATGCGTGAGGTGTGAAATATTATCCTTGGCGGTAAAGCCTTGATACGCCTCGCGCCCGATATACGCGATTATTACCAGAATAAGCGTCAGCGGGATCTTACCGCGTTTGACGTTTACAAACGAACTCAGCAGGATTAGCATAAATACAATGCCGCTGGCGCCAAGCAAGCGCGTTTCATTGGATACCAGCAGAAAGATCAGTCCGGTAGCCAGCGACGTTATAAGTATCATAATCAGCATGGGGACAGAGCCGTATTTCTCTTCCAGCATCGGCCCGATAAGCAGTATAAGCAGGAAATTGCTGAAATAATGATTAAGATCCGTATGACCCAACACATGCCCTATCAAGCGCGGATATGTCAGCGGATCTGTCAGCGGCGCGCGGTAAACCGAAAACAGCAGGGCAGTGGACGCGCCCTGTGTCAGATAGCCAACGACGGCAACAACAAGCGATAATAAAGCGTATGTCAATATCATGGGCGAATTATATTGAATCTTCTTAAAAGCGTTGGTAATGAACATCAATATTCCCCTCTCAAATGACGATATCCCAATTCCGTTACAACCCTGCCGCGCGGGGTTCGCTGTATAAACCCCAGCTGCAGCAGATACGGCTCGGAGACCTCTTCCAGCGAACCGTTTTCCTCATCAATGGAAGCGGCCAGCGTGTCCAATCCCACGGGACCGCCGCCGAACTTATCAATTATGGCATTCATCATCTTTTTGTCCAGCAAATCCAGGCCCATAGGATCCACTTCCAATAAATCCAAAGATTCCTTTGCCACTGTTTCATTCACAATGCCTTCATACTTAACCTGCGCGAAGTCGCGCACGCGTTTTAACAACCTGTTGGCTATACGCGGCGTGCCCCTGGCCCTGCGCGCCAATTCCTCCGCGCCGCCGTCCGTTATTTCAACCGCCAGAACTTTTGCGGAACGGCGGATAATGCGTTTAAGCTCGTTTATTTTATACGGCTCCAGATGATGGATAACTCCGAACCTGTCCCGCAGGGGCGCGGTCAGCAGGCCGATACGGGTTGTGGCGCCGATCAGCGTGAACTTCGGCAAATCCAGGCGGATACTCTTGGCCGCAGGGCCTTTGCCAATGACAATATCCAACGCATAATCCTCCATCGCCGGATACAAAATCTCTTCGATCATCCGATTTAAGCGATGAATTTCATCAATAAACAACACGTCGCCCTCGCTCAAGTCATTCAGAATGGCCGCCATATCACCGGGGTGCTCAATCGCCGGACCGGAGGTGGTCTTCAGCTTGGTATGCATCATTCCGGCGATGATATTGGACAGGGTTGTTTTACCCAAGCCAGGTTGCCCGAACAAAAGTACGTGATCAAGGGTTTCCCCGCGCTGTTTCGCGGCCTCTATAAAAACCTTCATATTACTTTTGATCTTTTCTTGGCCTATGTAACCCTCAAAGGATTCGGGCCGCAGTTTTTGCTCAATTTCCCGATCTTCGTCCATATAATCGGTCACGGTTATTCCCACAGGCATATCCCCCTATCTGCCGGACAGCTTACGCAGCGCCAAACGTATAATCTGTTCTGTTTTCATGTCTGTCAGAGCTGTTTCCATTACGGCTTTAACGGCGTCCGTCCGCCCGTAGCCCAGAGCTGTAAGCGCGTCTATGGCGTCCTGCCGCTGCTCCTGATTAAAGCCTAGATGCTGCTGCGGATCGGTAACATTCTCTGTTTCTCTGGATTTGATCTTGTCACGAAGTTCCAGCGAAACGCGCTGCGCCGTCTTTTTACCAATGCCCGGCGCTTTGCTGAGCGACAGCGTATCGTCTGATAATATCGCGATAATCAACTGATCGGGCGCCAATACAGACAGTATGCTCAGCGCCGCTTTCGGACCGACGCCCGTTACGCTGATTAGCAGTTCGAAAAGCTGCTTTTCATCCATGCTCAGAAAACCAAACAGTGAGACGCCATCCTCCCTCATCTGCATATGCGTATAGAGCTTCACATTTTCCCCGACGCGCGGCAGTCTGCTCAAGTAAGACCGTGGTATATTCACCTGCCACCCCAATCCGTTATTATCCACAATAACAGAACCGTCCAAGACTTTATCCACAATGCCTTTTATAAAAGCAATCATAAAATAATAACTCCTGACTTTTTTTTACCGCACCATTATATCACATTATAAATATAGAAAAAAGCGCGGATTACCCGCGCTTTTTTATTCGCCGCCTTCCCGGACAAACCGCTCTGTTTCGCTATCTGACAGGCTTCTCATGAGGCTCCAGTTCTGCCAGCGCCGCGGAACTGAATTCGCCGGCCTGTTGTTAACCCTTTTCAGCGCCTCGGCGTAGATATCATCCTTCAGCCCGGGATCCCCCCCCCATTCAAGCAGGAGATTAAAGCCATCGACGCTGAAATTATTTATATCAATACCCACGCTGTATTCAGCTTTATAGGCTTTTATATTTAAATAATCAGAGAGATACCCGGAACCTGTGATATTCACAATGATATAGAATATCAAGCAAACCATGCCGCCCGCATGTATAAAATCGAACCGGTTCCCCCCCCGCTTCATAAAAAGAACCGCCAGAGTCATCATGAGGAGTACGCTCTCCATAACAAGGAACGTAAGAACCTGCATACGCAGAGTAGTGTAATGGTAGGCGGAAATATACAGTGTCATACGGTAAAGCGAAGACGCGATTAACAGCCCCGTAAACACGCAAAGCATGATCAGCAGCCTGTTTATCCATCTGCCGGTCTGCCCGCCGTTTATTATTGTAAGAAACGCCAGCAGGGCGGCAAAATTAATAATCGTTACAAAAAGCAGCTGAAAGAAACCTTCGCGCGCATACTCCGAATATACGAGACCGTCCGGGAGTTGCATAAAACCTCCTGTAAACAAAAACAATACCTGCACAATACAGAACAGGAAAAACAGCAGGTTCAGCAAGATCAAAAACGTACCAGACATAACGGGCTCTATCATAAGCGGATTCACCCGTCTGGCATCTCTTTTCTTTTTGACGGCCATATGCCGGGCATATCCCCCGAACACCGCGAACATGACTATAACGGTTATGACGCGCAGATTTGTATTGCTGTCGTTCGCTAACCTGGAAAAGAACTTATCCACATAATAATAGAAGACCGAATCCGCGCTGAGCAGCAGAAGAGCGACAATGAATAAAATGGGGGCGGATACCGCCACAGCCAGCAATATCATTAAAACAGTCCGTTTTCGGCCGCCGAAAGCGGCTGTAAATACGGCTCCCACAAACGGGAACGCGTCCGTAAATACAGAGAATATATACCCGAACAGCTCCTCAATAAAATCCAGGGAAAAGGGCTTCGTCTCCGCGCCGCTTATTTGAGTAACTGCGTAAGTAATCAGGGCGAAAATTACCAGCACGTTGGTGTAGTTGAAGAATGAAATAGAAAAGACGCCGTTCATTGAGGCGACTATGGCTGCGGGAATAAACCAGGCGTAACCCTTCATGTTTATTTCAAGTTTCATTTTCTTGAGCAGTATAACTATCAGCGCCATTGTGATAAACGTGAAAACAGAAGTGGAAACACAAGGCAAAACATCAACGCCGGTAAAACAGATGGAATATATGAACGCCAGAAGCAGCGATAAGCCCGCCGCGGCGTATAATGAGGTAACCGGCGGCTTCAGCACATACTCTATTGACGATGTTTGGCGTCCCCGCGCGGCGTCAGCCGCGTCATTCACGTGAGACGGCTGATCAAAGTTCGGGTCTTCATCTATTAAGCCGGACGGATCATTCATAGTTGCAATCCCCTTTCATCATTTTTCACGGAATTCTAATATATCGCCCGGCTGGCAGTCCAGTGCGCGGCAGGCGCTCTCCAGCGTGGAAAACCGTATGGCTTTTGCTTTATTCGTCTTCAGTATCGACAGGTTGGTAACCGAAATGCCTGTTTTAGCTGATAGATCGTTTAAACTGGTTTTACGTCGCGCCATCATTACGTCTAGATTTACTATTATCATTTTACGGCCTCCTTAAACAGTCAGTAACGTCTAAGTACCCCCTCACCTCCCAATAGTTTTATTTTAGCAGGCAAATTATTTTTGTCAATAATTTATTTACGATAATCATAAAAACGAGCGCGGAGGGCAAAAGACGCCCCCCGCGCTCGTTTTTAGATACGCGCTGTAGATGTAATTCCATTTCGTGTGTGCTAAACTGTTACTGTCCATATTTGAACTGCCCTCCTCTGGCACTGATTTGGCTTGCGAAACCTTTATCAGTTTTTCCAGAGGAGGGCTTTATTATCGTAGGTAACGCTTCCGCTCTCCCACGCATAGCGCGGGGCTTAAGCTGGAGTCATCTTCATCGTCACCGAAAAGGTCATCGTCGTCTTCGTCTTTATCGTCATTCAAGATTTCATTGAGAATGAAAAAGTCATCAGGATTTTTGAGCGGATCGAACGGTTCCATAGCGCACCTCCTTGTCAGTAAGTTTTAAGCAAGATTAAGCAAGTTTTTCAGCAAGTTGTCAGTGACTACTTTTGCTCAGCGCCTTCATACCATTTCGCGGCAGATGTACTGCCGCTGCTGTGAATCCGTTCCTCGTCACGCAATTCGCGGAGCAAATACTGGATTTGATTTTTTGAGTGGCTCGGCAGAACTTGCTGCAACTCTTTCAGCGGCGTCCCCTTGTCACCGTTTTTGCAAATATGTTTCAGCAATAATTCCTTATTTGTTTCGCGGTCTAAGCCAACGATGCGTGTGTGAACACCCGTCTTGCCCGTCGCTTCATAAAGGCTGCGCGCTAAGACGTATTTGTTGCGTCCGCTGTGTTCAACGATACCTAAATCAACAAGGCGTTTTATATGCTGACGCAGTTCGTCAGTAAGTTTTCGTTCGTGGAACAATGTGTCGATGACAAGGAAGTCAATAGTCGATAAAACTTCCATTCGCTCATCGCCGATTTGTTTCAGCATTGACAGCAAACGCTTGTCGAGTACAAGTCCGTTC
>JAITDJ010000221.1 GCA_031282635.1 Clostridiales bacterium | reverse complement strand
ACCGCGCGAAATGCGTTTTGATTTCTTATTTAGCTATGTCAGAGCCGGAAGCGCATAAATACATTGAAAAGCAGTCTATGGACATGCAAAAGACTAAGCGTGTTATCGCCGAGGGTATTGTAAGAACGTATGAAAACTAGTCATCTTCTGAGAGGTAGAGGCGGGTGATGAGTTTTTTTTCAGATGAAACGTTCAAACGGTTTCCGCACAGCCAAACCGCGGTCGGGCATACCCGTTACTCGACCACGGGCGGCAATACTTGGGAAAACGGGCAGCCTTTCGTTACCGAATACCTGACCGGGCGCATCGCCACGGCTCACAACGGCAACATCATTAACGCCATGGAAACCAGAGAGGCGTTAAAGGCGTTAGGCCTGAATTTTACAGCCACTTCGGACAGTGAGGTTATTTCATCGCTTATAGCTTATTATATCGTGGAAACCGGCAGCGTACTGGAGGGTGTCAAAAGGGCTTGCGGTATGCTTCTTGGCGCGTTTTGTCTCGTACTGCTGACCAGTGACAATAAACTGATAGCAGTGCGCGATCCTACCGGATTCCGTCCGTTGTGCGTCGGTCGCGGTCCGTTGGGCGTTGCTGTCGCCTCGGAAAGCTGCGCCTTAGACAGCTGTGAATTTGGATTCATTCGTGATATAAAGCCGGGTGAGGTTGTAATTATCCAAGACGGTGAGATTATACTGGAAGAAACCGTCCTTTTTAATAAAGATCGGGAGGCCGGGCTCTGCATATTTGAATATGTTTACTTCGCGCGCCCCGATTCGTTTATTGATAATTTAAGCGTTTATCAGGCCCGTTACAATATGGGGCGTATTCTGTCTGAAGAATACCCTGTTGAAGCGGATGTGATCTGCGGCGTGCCGGACAGCGGGCTGGAGGCCGCCATAGGTTACAGCGCGGCCAGCGGCATTCCTCTGGTTCCTGGGTTCGTCAAGAATCGGTATATCGGCAGAAGCTTTATTTATCCCATACAGGCGCAGCGTGAAAGCGCGGTGCGTCTTAAGATGAACCCGTTGTCAGCTAATGTTAAAGGAAAAAAGATCGTGCTGGTGGATGATTCTATTGTCAGAGGCACTACAAGCGCCAGTATTGTGCGTTCGTTAAAAAACGCCGGAGCGCGGGAGATCCATATGCGGATATCGTCCCCGCCTTTTTTATTTACGTGCCACTTCGGCACGGATATTGACAACGAAAGTAATTTAATCGCGAATAAAATGGATTTGGATGGCGTTACGAAAACTATCGGAGCGGACAGCCTGGGTTATATCAGTATTGAAGGCTTAAAGAGAGCCTGCGGCGGCTGTCGTCTGTCCTTTTGTACAAAATGTTTTACAGGCGGGCTAGTCGAGGCATATAATAGGAAATATGATTTGGAATAATCGGAGGTATCTTTATGGAATGGTCATTTACAAAAATGCACGGGACAGGCAATGACTATATCTATTTTAATTGCCTTGAACGTCAGTTTGCGTCGCCTGAAAAGAACTGCGTCTTTTTGTCAGACAGGCATTTCGGGGTCGGAGGCGACGGCATAGTGCTGATCCAGCCGTCTGATAAGGCCGACGCCTATATGCGCATGTTTAACGCGGACGGCAGCGAGGGCAGGATGTGCGGCAACGCTATCCGCTGTGTGGCCAAATACCTATACGACAACAATATAACCCCAAAAATCAAGATGACTATTGATACGTTAAGCGGCGTTAAAACGCTGTATCTGTCCGTTGACGCTTCCGGAAAGGTTTCTTCCGTCCGCGTGGATATGGGCAGGGCGGAACTGTCGCCGGAGCGCGTCCCGGTCAAACTGCCTGGAAGGGCTGTCATCGCGAATACCATTCATGCCGGCGATAATAACTATGACATTACCTGCGTGTCTATGGGCAACCCGCACGCGGTACTGTTTATGGATAATGTGGCTGATTTGAACCTGACGGAATTAGGCCCGCTGTTTGAAAAGCACCCGTTGTTTCCCGAAGGCGTTAATACGGAGTTTATACGCGTAATTAATAAACATTCGCTGGAAATGCGCGTATGGGAGCGCGGTACCGGAGAGACGCTAGCTTGCGGCACGGGCGCGTGCGCGACGGCAGTGGCGGCTGTAATAAATGGATTTTGCCCCAAGAATGAGGACATTACGGTGAAATTGCTGGGTGGGGATCTGATTATCAGATACACGGACGAAACGGTATTTATGACGGGGGGATGCGTCAAGGTATTTGAGGGAGTGACAGACGTTGACGAACGCTAAACATATTTTTGTTACAGGCGGCGTGGCGTCCGGCCTGGGCAAGGGTATCACAGTGGCGTCACTGGGGCGTTTGCTGAAAGCTCGCGGTCTGAAGGTTGCGGCTCAGAAACTGGATCCATACATGAATGTGGATCCCGGAACAATGAGTCCGTATCAGCACGGCGAAGTGTTCGTTACGGACGACGGGGCGGAGACGGATTTGGATTTGGGTCATTATGAGCGTTTTATAGACGAAAATCTAACCAAATACTCCAACCTTACCTCTGGCCGCGTGTACTTCAACGTGCTTTCACGTGAGCGGGTAGGGGGCTATTTAGGCCAAACGGTTCAGATTATTCCTCACATTACCGATGAAATCAAGGATTATATATATCGCGGCTCGGAAGGCTCGGATGTGTTGATTACCGAGATAGGCGGCACTGTAGGCGACATTGAGAGTCAGCCTTATTTGGAAGCTATCCGTCAGATATCTTTGGAGAAGGGCCGCGGCGACTGCCTCTTTATCCACCTGGCCCTTATTCCATACCTGAAAGGCTCAGGCGAACATAAGTCTAAACCGGCGCAGCATTCGGTGAAAGAACTGCGCGCCATGGGCGTTTCACCCGATATAATCGTGGCGCGCGCGGATGAAAGTCTCAGCGAGGAAATAATGGCGAAGCTGTCGCTGTTCTGCAATGTCAAACCGGACTGCGTTATTGAGAATATAACATTGGACTGCCTGTATAAAGCGCCGTTGATGCTGCGGCAAAACGGGCTGGATACAGTTGTGTGCAGGGAATTGGGTCTGAATACCCGCGAGCCGGATTTGACGGATTGGCAAAAAATGACCGACAAGGTATTAAACCGAGAAAAAAAAGTGACGATTGCGATAGCGGGCAAGTATGTCAGGCTGCACGACGCGTATTTGTCTGTTATCGAGGCCTTAAACCACGCGGGAATCGCGATAGGGGCGGATGTGGAGATGAAATGGCTGGACAGCGAACAGATAACGGAACGCAATGTATCCCAGCTGCTTCACAATGTTAATGGCGTCGTGGTTCCGGGGGGTTTTGGGGACAGGGGCATTGAGGGTATGATTGTGGCCTGCCGGTACGCGCGTGAAAATCATATGCCCTATTTTGGGTTATGTTTGGGCATGCAGATCGCGGTGATCGAATTTGCCAGGCACGTATGTAATATAAATTATGCGAATTCCAGCGAATTTACCAGGGAGGGCAATCAATCCGTAATAGATTTAATGGAGGAACAAAACGGTGTTGTAAATAAAGGCGGCACAATGCGGCTTGGATCATACCCGTGCCGTATTACGCCAGGCACGTTAATGGCCAGGGCGTACGGGACAGCGTTAATACATGAGCGCCACCGCCACCGGTATGAATTCAATAATGATTTCAGGGGGACGATGTGTGAGGCCGGGCTTGTGATTTCAGGCGTTTCGCCGGACAACGTATTGGTGGAAGCCGTGGAATTGAATGACAGTCCGTTCTTTGCGGGCGTGCAGTTCCATCCTGAATTCAAAAGCCGCCCGAATAAACCGCATCCCCTGTTCATGGGGTTTGTTCTGGCGGCGGCGGGGGAATAATTATTTGAGGCGCAACGGCGCTAAAATGGATAATGGGGTATAAAATGAGATTGAATGGGTATTACGAGGATTTAAAACAGAGCTATTTGTTCATAAAGATAGCGCAAAAAGTGAAGGAATTCCAAAAGGCGCGTCCGGAGACGGAAATTATGCGTTTAGGCATAGGCGATGTGACCATGCCGCTTGCCCCTGCCGTTACCGCCGCCATGAGACGGGCTGTTGACGAGATGGGCAGCGCCGAAACTTTCCGCGGGTATTCGTCCGATTGGGGTTACGAGTTCCTGCGTGAAGCCATAAAGGGGCATTATGCCGAAAAGGGCGTAAAACTGGATTTATCGGAAATTTTCATCAGCGACGGGGCTAAAAGCGACGCGGGAAACATTACAGATATTTTCGACGCGGACAGTAAAGTATTGATTCCCGACCCGGTGTATCCTGTATATGTGGACACGAATATTATGGCGGGCAGAAAACCGGAGTATATCGCGGGAAATGAGGGAAACCGCTTTCTGCCGCTGCCGGACGGCCGCCCAGCGGATTTAATCTATCTGTGCTCTCCCAATAACCCAACCGGCGCGGTTTACAATAAAGATCAGCTTCAGGCATGGGTAGATTACGCAAACGCTAATAACGCGATCATTCTGTTTGACAGCGCTTATGAAATGTTTGTCGGCGACGCGGAACTGCCAACCAGTATCTTACAGATACCCGGAGCGGAAACCTGCGCGATTGAGATCTGTTCATTCTCAAAAACCGCCGGGTTTACGGGCGTCCGCTGCGGCTATACCGTTGTGCCTAACGCGCTGAAGCGCAAAGCGGGCGGCGATGACGTCAGCGTCAATAGTTTCTGGCTGCGCCGGCAGACTACAAAATTCAACGGCGTTTCATATATATCTCAGCGAGGCGCCGCCGCCGCCTTTTCGCCGGAAGGTTATACGCAGATAAAAGAGAACATAAACTACTATAAACGGAATACCAAAATGATCTGCGACATGCTGTCCGAACTGGGCATATGGTATACAGGCGGCGTAAACGCTCCGTATGTTTGGATGAAATGCCCCAATATGTCTTCATGGGGATTTTTCGATTTCCTGCTTGATAAAGCCCATGTGGTAGGCGCGCCAGGCGAAGGTTTCGGCGATAACGGCGAAGGGTATTTCAGGCTTACCGGTTTCGGGGCGGCGGAAAATGTGGAGAAAGCGGTAAAAAAAATAAAGTCTGTTATGTAAGATGAAAAATTCACATAGAGAATCCCGCACATATATTTCCATGTTCGTACCCGGTTTTGAAAATATTATTGAGAATGCGATAGCCAGGAGAATCGGGCCGATTCAGGCAAAACAGATAAACAGCGGCATGATCGTTTATATGTACGGCGGATCGCCGCAAGAAATTATCGATCTGGATGTGGTCAAAAATACCTTTCTCTGTTTGCAGACATTCAGCGATCCCGTCGATTTTTCAAAAATGGTAAGGCAAGTGAGCGAATCGAGGCTGAATTATCCCGCTCAGGTTATGGGAATAGGGCGGGGCCACTCGTTCCGGGTACGCTATTCATATGCGAATCAATTTCATAAAGTAGCTGCCGGCGTTATGAAATCAGCTGAAAATAAAGTGTCCAGGGATCTGTGTTTAACGCCCAATCGAGTGAACCCGGATCTTGAGTTCTGGTATATCATCCGAAGTGAGAAAATCGGATTTTATACGTTTCTGCTTACAAGGGGAACGTCTTCCGTAAAAGCGGGAGAAACGAAAGGCAAATTAACGCCTGAATTGGCCTCATTAATTATCGAATGGGCTCAAATACCCCCAAATAAAACCATTATGGATCCGTTCGCAGGTTATGGCGGACTGGCGGATCGGTTAGTGTCGCTGAATTCTTTCAAGCGATTGTTTCTATTTGATATTGAGTCAGAAAAAATACAGGGTTTATATCATCAGCTTGGGGACAAAAAAAATATTGTTATAAAAAAACAAGACGCCAGATTTTTGAACAGCCTGACGCCGGAATCCATTGACGCGGTCATCACGGATCCCCCTTGGGGATCCTATGAAAGTATTGATGTCGAACAGTTCTATACCGAAACGTTGATTGAAATCCTGAGAGTGTTAAAAACGCATGGAAAAATGATTTTACTGGTTTCAGAGCGGATTGATATGGACAGAATTGTTTTCCCTTTTCCCCTTCGGTTAACGAATAGGACGAATACCCTTGTTAATGGGAAAAAGGCGATTATATATTCTTATCAGAAACTACCCAGAACGCCCAACGCATGATAGAATAAGCGCATCAAAATCGGCCTGTGCAATCCTCACCGCGCTTCGCGGTGGGGATTGGCGTGTTTACGGCCTTCGGTGTTCTATCTATTACGGCGGCCGGGTATTGCGCCCGCGGCCCTCTTTATTTAAAATACCTGTTCAAAAGCCCTTGGAATCCCTTACCGTGCCGGGCTTCGTCTTTGCACATTTCATGCACTGTATCGTGTATGGCGTCCAAATTCAATTGCTTCGCCTTAACGGCTAAATCTTTCTTGCCCTGTGTCGCGCCGTGTTCGGCGGCTACGCGCAGTTCCAGATTCTTTTTAGTGGATTTTTCCACAACCTCTCCCAACAGTTCGGCGAAACGCGAAGCGTGATCGGCTTCCTCAAACGCGTAACGCTTGAAAGCCTCCGCAACTTCAGGATAGCCCTCTCTATCGGCCTGACGGCTCATGGCCAAGTACATGCCCACTTCCTTGCACTCGCCTTCATAATTCTGCCTTAACCCCTCAACTATTTCAGGATCAACGCCTTTAGCCACGCCGATAACATGCTCGTCGGCAAATACAAAGCCTTCGGATGGCAGCTCAGAGAATTTCGCGGCCGGCGCTTTACATGTGGGACATTGCTCTGGAGGCGTATCCCCGATATGAACATATCCGCAAATCTGACAGACCCATTTTTTCACTATTTTTCTCCTTTCTAATGTTAGTAATAATTATTAATTTCATAATTTATTATATATCTATTGCCTTTAATGTCAAGACTTTTTTATAAACATAAAATATTATTTTTCGACTTGAATGCATTGATATTTATAAGTATGAGCGCTCTATTCGTTACAGGTCACTGTTGACTGAAACAAAAACCGTTATATAATCTAAAGATAAGCCAAGTAAGAATGGGAAGCGATGGTTAGGCGAAGGAGGCCTAAAAACCGCTAAAAAACTATTAATACCGACAAATATAGAACAACTTGCTTGTAGAAAAGTTATGTCAATTATGATAGAATAGGTTCATAAGTAATGGGGGGATAAAGGATGCCGGAATTAAACGCGATGACAGATAGTGTGGCCGAAAAAACCAAAGAAAAAGTGTCCGGCTGCTTCAGAAGCTGGCAAGTATCTGCCGAATGCCGCAATGTTTGCCCGCGACACAGGGGGACATCTCTCGCCGGAATTGATAGCAGACATGATGGAAGCCATAAAATGGATTCACCGCGTCCAATAAACAGGAAGGATAACAAGTACAATGCTGAATTATATCGGTTTCGCAATGCTGATGTTGTTTTTCGTCCTTATGATCGGGCGGGGCGTCATAATGAAACGCAGCGGAATCGCCTTATTGGTTATCGGGCAGAAAGATAAGCGAGAACTTCCGTCGTTTCTTTTGGGTTACGCGCTGATGATTTATATCGTCGCGTCAAACTGTTTCCCCCTGCCGATGTTCGCTTTTGCCAGCCGTTTTTTCTGGAGCGCAGAATGGCCGCGTTGGGTCGGTGTCGCAATATGCGCCGCCGCGCACATCAGCTTTATCGCGTGTATTATCTCTTTTGGCAATTCATTCCGTGTGGGCATTGACGAGAAACACGCGGGCGAACT